>NZ_PJBM01000180.1:0-12122 GCF_002836075.1 Shewanella sp. GutDb-MelDb
AAAAATTACAATGTTGGGTAGCGAGCAATTTTGTCTCTGACTAAGTCTCTGGGAAGATTGTTTTTTAGCTTATTACCGAGGTGTTTAACGACACCTAAAGAACAACCTGCATAACTGACAATAGTTTCGCCTTGAGGCTTAATTTTTTCAATCAATGCGATATCACGTCCCATCAAAAACGTTTGCGCCTCTTCATCAGTTAACGCAACGCTTGTTGGTGTCGTTAATGCCGAAATCGCTTCGTGCTTCACTTTAAAGCCTTTCTTTAAGGTATCAGCCAGCTTGATCCCTATACGTTGAAAACGCATTTTTCCGATAAGAGCCTGAAAGGGCTTAGGGAAAAGCCATAATTCGGCATCGCGAACATAGATATCCGCTTCATTGGCCACAATGATATTAAAGGAAGTCTCAAGATAGTCGGCTAGTGCTTCGACCTGTTTTGCTGAGGCCTTCTCAAATGGGAAGTTTTTTTGCTTTCGGGGTTCAGGTAATAGCCTTTCTACACTGGATACCTTTTTTATTTTAGCGACAAAAAAACCTTCACTATCATATATTTGTGGCCATACATGCAAAAAGCCTTCTTCAGTACAAGCTCTCTCTGCACCAGGGAATAGTGATGATAAATTAACAAACTCAACAGCATCAGAATAACGCTCCTTTAAATAAGCGCAAACATCTTGATTCTCTTTTCGACTTAAAGCACAGGTCGAGTAAACTAATTCACCCCCTGGTTTTAGTGATTGAAAAGCTGAGTCTATTAATTCCTTTTGCGTGTTTACGATGCCTTTAACATCATTGTTATCCCAGTTTTTTAAGGCATCGGGATCCTTTCTAATGGTGCCTTCACCACTGCATGGTGCATCGAGTAATATGGAATCAAACGTTTCAAACAAGTACTCGCCAAACACACGGGCGTCAAAATGAGTTAGCGCGCAATTAGAAACACCCATTCGCGCTATATTGGCATGTAAGACTTTAACTCGACTAGCGGAGTACTCATTAGCAACAAGTAATCCCTTGTTGTTCATCAGAGCTGCTATTTGTGTTGTTTTTGACCCAGGGGCTGATGCCATGTCGAGCACATATTGTTTGGTACAGTTTTGCCCTTCGGTAATGAGTGCCGTTGGGGGCAACATTGAACTGGCTTCTTGAATATAAAACAGCCCTTGTAAATGCTCAATGGTATTGCCGAGTTGTATGCCAACGCTCAGTTCAATCCAATAGCCGTGTTCACACCAAGGTATTGGGGTGAAATTCCAGCCTTTAGGCGTCATCAATGCGATGAAATTTTCTGCTGATATTTTTAGCGTATTAATACGTATAGAGGGCCGCAGTGGCTTGTTGCTGAAACGGATAAAGTCTTCCATGGTAAGGTGAGATGGAAGATCTTGTTCAATGCTACTGATAAAATTCTGATTTAAATGAGCCATATGCCGAAGATAATGCGATAAAGTATTCAGATTATAACCCTAAACAGCGATATAGTGGGAGCACATGTAGAGAACTGCGTCGCGTTGTACTAGATAAGGAAAGGAACTTCAGTGCTAAATAAGATTTGGTTTGGCTTTTTTGCTATAGCGTTAGCCGCAATATTTATCCAGCTATTGAACGGTAATGTCGTTGTACTGAGTCATAGTATTGAAGCCATTTTTTCGAGTGCAAGGCTGGCAGCTGAAATAGCATTAGGATTGATAGGTGTGCTTTGTCTGTGGATGGGACTGATGCGTGTTGGTGAAAAAGCGGGGGTTGTAGCATTTTTCTCTCGTGCTTTCGAGCCGCTATTATCGAGGTTGATGCCTGAGGTGCCACGTGGACACCCCGCTTATGGCAGTATCACCATGAACCTTACGGCAAACATGCTTGGTCTAGACAATGCAGCAACCCCGTTAGGGTTAAAAGCGATGCAGGACTTACAGACATTAAACCCGGTAAAGCATACCGCGACCAATGCTCAAATATTATTCTTGGTGCTCAACACTTCTTCTATAACGCTGGTGCCCGTCACGGTATTTCTATATCGGGCGCAGCAAGGTGCGGTCGCACCTGCAGATATATTTCTGCCCATCTTGTTAGCGACGACTGCATCGACGTTAGCCGGGGTCTTGGCTGTGGCAATTGTGCAGCGTCTATCAATTATTAATACTGTTGTTATTGCTTATGCAGCAGGTATTTTAGCGACGTTAACGGCGCTGATGTTTTATTTGTCGACCCTAACAGTAACAGCGATAGGGGAGGTGAGCACCGCAATGGGCAATGGTATTTTGCTGTTACTCATTTTCAGCTTTGTGTTGATTGCAGGACTTAGAAAAGTGGCGGTTTATGATGAGTTCATTGAAGGCGCTAAAGAGGGGTTTTCTCAGTCAATAAAGCTTATTCCCTACCTGCTTGCAATGTTACTTGCTATTGCTTTGTTACGCGCCTCTGGTGCGTTAGATTACGCTTTAGAACTGTTAGCTGGACTCGTCGCATTTGCAGGCGGGGATACACGTTTTGTTGATGCAATGCCAACCGCAATCATGAAACCGTTTAGTGGTTCAGGGGCGAGGGCGATGATGCTAGAGACAATGCAGCATTATGGGGTCGATTCTTTTGCTGGGCGGTTGGCAGCTATTTTACAGGGCAGTACTGAAACCACTTTTTATGTACTGGCTGTGTATTTTGGCGCGGTAGGCATTCGCAATGGAAGGCATGCTTTAGCGTGTGGTTTGTTTGCTGATCTCGCCGGTATTTCGGCAGCTATTATTGTTTGTTACCAGTTTTATGGTTAATGATCTCTAAGCGACTTGGGTACATAACGATAGTTATTACATCAAAAGACGCTACCGAAGAGCAGCGTCTTTTTAAAGAGATTCAATGTCTCAGGCTCTATTGAGCCGTTTGTTTAGGCGCCCATTCAAGCCAAAGTGGATCTACTGTTGAGCTAAGAGAAAAGCGGTAGTCGGTATTAATCATGTTATCCGAGTTGGTAATCTCTTTGGTCGCTAAGCCTATGCCACCGGCAAGAATAGTTTCTAGAGACCCCGTTTCAATTTTGGCTCCAGAGAAAAGACCTACATCAACTTTTACCCCGGAAAGATCCCAAAATACACTGGTGTTATTAATAAGGTGTCGATACTGGTTATCTACGTGTACTGTCATTTCAACGCTGGTGCCATCTGCTATCAATCTGTATTCATCAACTTGACCGACTTTAATACCACGGAAGAATATGGCGGTGCCTTTATTGATCGAACCCAAATTATCATTGCTGATGACGAAGGTGAGCGCGTTATTAATATTATGAAACGGCTTTTCAATTAAACCGATAAACTCTGATGATGTTTGAGCACTCACGCCTGGGAACACTGAAATATAGGGCCCTGTTAGGATGGTTTCTGGCGCTTCAATTCCTGCTAGAGACACTCTGACATCGACAATCGAGAAACTAGCATCTTGTTGATTAAAGCTGGCGGCATAATCACCATAAAGGTAAGCCTCTACGTTTAATTCAGATAGATCTTTACTCAGTACCACAGAGTGAACCTCACCCACCTTGTGGCCTAAATAACGGATGGGTGCTTTTTTCTCCAATTTAACCGTGGCAGGGAAGGTTAATGAGATTGTTGTTGACTGACTCAAGGCGAGAAATTTTGAATCGTATAGGTGTTTGCCATTGTCTAGCACTGGACTATCGAGTAACCCCAATGTGATCCCACCCTTAATGGCAGCTTGAAGTGGTGCGACTTCAACTTCGATACCGTTTAGACTGGCGTTTATTGATAATGCGCTATTACGCCAAAATACCGTTTTGTCGTTGAGTAAACTGGCAAATGATTTTTGGATACTGATATCGATGATGAAATTATTCTCTTTACGCTGCCATTCGACTTGTTCTACTTGACCAATCTGCATTTTTTTATAATAAATTGGCGAACCTTTAATCACGTCCGCTCCGTCTTTACTGGTGAGCTGCTTATTGATTCGCTGCTTATTCTTAAAGAAGCTTTTAGCGTCGCTGCTGTTGGCAAACACATTTAATGATGCACCCTTAGCGATCTGCTGATTATTACTACTTCTGACTAAGCTTAATGCTCCAAGGCTAAAAGTATTTAAATCACGTGTTTTAACGGCAACGCCTCCAAGGTCAGCCTCAATAGATAATGCCGACTCGGCGATAAAGTAACTGTCTTTAGTGACAAGCGAACTAAAATCAGCGTCGACTTCAATGTTATATTCCACTTCTGTTAACGCAGCATTGAGTTGGCTAGACAACACAGTGCCTATTTTTATCTGTTTAAATCGCAGTTCAGCACCCGCGGAAATACCCGGGTTTGTATCGGAATGTAACGTTAAAGCCAGTTTTTGCGTATTTAAAGGCTGCGGTTGGTCAGTTAACAGTGGGTATTGCTGCAGTGGCTCTCCAGTACCTGGAGTAAAGTTAATCACGCTGCCGGTCAATAATCTTTCAGGGTGCTTTATACCATTGAGAGAGATATCTGCGCCTTCTAGCCAGAATGACGAACTGCCAGCGAGTAGCTCACTATATTGGCTGTCAATTTTAACAAGTAAACTGACTCCGTCATCCGTCAATATTTTATCAGTGACATGGCCAATTTTAATGCCTCTGAATATAATTGCCGTGTGCTTTGATACGGATTCAGATCCCGTCGCCGTAAGCATCAACTCTACACCACCGAATGCTTGCTCTTCACTGTCGTATAAAGAAAATTCATGTTGGTTCTGAGCAGCGTCAGAATGATCACTAGAGCTAAAACTAATACCACCGGCTAGGATGGAGGCGAGGCTTTCACTGCGAACTTCTATCCCTGAAAGTGATGCATCAATACTGATCCCTGATACATTCCAAAATTGTGAATCAACTTTGACTAAACTGGCATATTGTTGCTGAATAAACGCCGTTACAATGATTTTTTGGCTATTGTCTAAGCGGTATCCAACGACTTGTCCCACGGGAATTTGACGATAAAAGAGCGGTGAGCCAACGTCTAAAGACCCTAGCTTATCCGAGGTTATGTTGACAATAAGGCCTTCATTACCAGGGGTAATAACGGGGGCGGTAATTTCAGCTTCAAAAAATGAACGTGATTCACCTTCACCGGGCAAAATGCTGATGTAGTTACCTGAAAATAGAGTGTCTAGTCCTTCGATGCCTGTGATTGAAGCTTTCGGCGTTACCAACCAAAATTTAGTCCCTTTATTGATAAAAGGCGAAGAGCGATAGTCCATTAATACATCGACATTCACACCTTGTAGTTGATCATCAATACTGATATCGGCCACTTTTCCTACTGTTAAACCTTGGTATTTAACCAGTGTTTTACCAATATCCATTCCGGTAGCGTTTGGGAAATGAATTCTCACTTCTACACCTGATTCTCGGATGCTTTTTACGCCAAGCCAAGCGCCTAACGCGAGCGCAATAATGGGCAATAACCAAATAGGCGAGAACAGTTTTTTCTTTACGACTTTAGGTGTTTGTACTTGAGTCATTTTTTGTTTCCAGTCGGTCCCAGAGTAAACGCGTATCAATTACTTTTGCTGCCAGTTGCGTCAGTAAAATGACCAAGGCAAATGCAGTAGCAGCCGGTGCGGGTTTCGCATCTAGTAATTGCCCCATATTAACTACGGCAACGGTTAACGAAATAACGAAAAGATCCAGCATAGACCAACGGCCTATCCATTCAATAATATGAAAACCTATCATCAAATTCTTTTTTGAAATAGGTAATTTAAAACTGATCGCGGTTAAGTATATGGTAAGGCCAATTATTTTTAATAATGGCACCAAAATACTCGCCGTGAATAATATGATTGCTATAGGGATCATATCTGTTTTTACAAGGTGTGCGATACCCGAAAAAATAGTGTCTTGAGTGACTTGCCCCTGATTTGTAAGCGTCGTTATCGGGTATAGATTCGCGGGTATGAGTAAAATCGCGGCTGTGATTAACAAAGCCCAGCTTTTTTGTAAACTCCCATAATCTCTAATAACGAGTTTGGTATCACAGCGACTGCAACAAGCTGATTCAGCACAGGTAACCTTATTGCATGTTGGGCAACATGTTAGGCCTATTTGCTTACCTAATGTGGATTCGTTTGGGTTACTTTTCAAGAAAACTCCACATATGCTCCAAATCGTACTCTCTTAAAAGGAATAAATTCATAATAAACAGCATTGTAAAGCAGAAGGTGCCGAAACCAAATGAAACTGTAGCAAAGTCGGCAAGGTTGAAAGCGGCCACTAAAAAGCTAATGACATAAATTTCGAGCATTGTGAGTTGTGTCAGCAATCCCTGTAGTTTTAATGCCTGCTTTAATATTGACCTTAATAGACGATGCTGCAATCCATGTTTTATGATAACGATTTGTATCAAGATAGACATAAGTAGAATGCCTGGTGCAATTACTGCGGCAGTCATTACTGCAATGGCAACAATCCAGTAGCCTTGTTGGTATACTGCTAAAGCGCCTTCTAATACCGTTGTGGTACGCATGCTACCAAGAAATTCTAACTCTAGCACTGGGTAGGTATTGGCAGGGAAGAAAAATATTATTGCGGTAATACACAGTGCTAGCATGCCATTTAATGAGCAATATGGTGTGTCATAGAGCTGGGTGTGGCAGCGTGGACAAAGGGCTCTGACGCCTGTAGGCAATGCACGCTTTCTGATGACGAGGTCACAAGACCGACATAAAGTAACACTATTATCTAGCGCGTCCGATGTCATAAGAATTAAAACCTCTATAAAACGTACAAAGTTAAAGAAAAAGCTTTATCGTGATATTGAACTCAATTTATGCGTAGGCAATTGATTAATACAGAGTCCTTATATTGATAAGCCTACCAGATTTTCAAGAAAACTTGCATAAGAACTTCAATGTGTGAGACTCTTTACTGTATATAAAAACAGTGTGAGGTTAATTATGGCCGTTATAACAAAATTTGTCGTAGTTAGAGAAGGGGTTGAAAAGATGACTTTTACATCGAAGAAGGAGGCTGATGCCTACGACAAGATGCTTGATGTCGCTGACAACTTGATCCCTTTTCTAAGTAAATCTGAACTAGGACTCGAAGATAATGATATTGAAAAAATTGGTTTTTATTTGGCGCAACATAAAGATGAGCTGCAATCTTTGCTGAAAGGTAGTGCACCGGAAAAAAGTACACCCGCTAAAAAAGTATCTAAAAAGACTGATTCAAACTAAAAAAGTCGAAAATAGTCTGTTTGAAATTGATTGTTTGTTGGTAAAATGCGACGAATTTATTTGTTTTAATTGATGGAACTGTTAAAGGATATTTATGACTGCGTCGTTTTATGACACATTAAACCGTCAGGTTACCGCTTTACTGACGGGTGAAGATGATCAAATTGCCGCTTTAGCCAATTTTTCAGCGTTGTTAAATGACAACTTAGCTGACCTTAATTGGGTTGGTTTTTATCTATTAAAGAATGATCTGTTAGTACTTGGACCTTTTCAAGGGAAAGTTGCTTGCTCCCGTATTCCGGTAGGTAAAGGTGTTTGTGGCACAGCAGTGGAAAAAAATCAAACACAAAGAATTGCCGACGTACATCAATTTTCGGGACACATTGCGTGTGATTCTGCCAGTGTTTCAGAATTAGTTGTGCCCTTTAGGCGAGATGGTATTGTTATCGGAGTACTCGATATCGATAGCCCTTCGTTATCAAGATTTGATGAAATTGACCAGCGTGGTGTGGAAACGATGGTTAAAAGTCTCGAAAACTGCCTATTTGGTTAATCTACGACCAATTATTGCTAATTGGTGGTCGCAATCATTTCGTGCGTCTCTATAATGAGCGGTTTGAGCAATGAAATTTCAAATCGTGATTATTCGCTAAAGCGAATCAATAGCGTTTATGATAGGTTGTTGCTAAGGTAGGTTTGATTTTGGCACTAAAAATATAAATTAATCATTATTAATTTGTGCTTTAGGTCATAATCAGACAAATATAAACGACACGTAAATCAATGAGAGAGATAAACTCTTTTGGTGGTGTCCCTTTTTTAAACTGTGGAAGTAAAGATGGAATCAACAGAAAAGTTGACCGATACCAACGCTATTCTTGCGTACTTATATGAAACATTTCCTTTATGCTTTATTGCTGAAGGTGAAACGAAACCATTAAAAATCGGGTTGTTTCAAGATTTAGCGGAAAGGTTAGCTGATGATTCTAAAGTCAGTAAGACTCAACTAAGAATCGCTTTAAGAAGATACACAAGTAGCTGGCGTTACCTTAAGTGTGTGAAAGCCGGTGCACACCGTATCGATTTAGATGGTAATTCTTGTGGTGAGCTAGAACAAGAGCACGTTGACCATGCTCAAGCTACACTTAAAGAAAGTCAGGAAAAAGCGAAAGCAAAAAGAATAGCGAAGGCAGGTAAAACTCCAGCGCCTTCAGCTACTGCTAACAAGCCAGCTAAAAAACCGGTTGCGAGAAGACCGAAAGCGGCTACTAACGCAAAACCTGCAAAAGAGAAAGTCGCGGTAGCAATTTTAACGCCTGCAGTATTGGCTGAGTTGAAGAAAAATCAACGTGTAAATGTCAAACTAGGTAAGGCGCCAGTAGCTGGTGTTATTTTGGATATCAAAAAAGAAGATGTTCAAGTTCAGCTAGATTCAGGTTTAACGATTAAAGTTAAAGCGGAATACATACTACTGTAATGGTTTAAAAGCATGTAAAGGAGTAACTTGTTGATGCGGAAAATGTCTCTGGCTGTATCTATCGCCAGTATTTTTGTAGGATTCTCGGCGTGGGCTGTTAGCCCTACTATTCAATTCAGCGAGTTACCTGCTTTAAAGCAGGAACCCCAACATAAGGTGGCGAGTAAACGCGTCACTGGTTTGTTTACCCGATCACATTACCATCGTTTTGAAATGGACGATGCGTTCTCAAAGCAAGTTTTCGAGCGTTATCTTAAGCAATTAGATTATCGTAAGAATGTGTTATTGCAATCCGATGTTGATAGCTTTATGGCTTATTCAACTCAATTTGACGAAATGTTAAAAAGTGGCAATCTCCAGCAAGCATATTCAATGTTTGAAGTCATTCAAAAGCGTCGCTATGAACGGTTTACCTATGCACTTTCTCTGCTAGATAAAGAGATGAAGTTTGATGTCGTCGGCGATGCTTACGAATTCGATCGTAAAGATGCTGCTTGGCCTAAAAATGAAGCTGAGTTAAATGAACTCTGGCGTCAGCGAGTCAAATACGATGCGCTTAATCTTTCACTCACAGGCAAAAAGTGGGATGAAATAGTTACTGTTTTATCGAAGCGATATAACAATTCAATTAAGCGTCTGAGTCAAACCCACAGTGAAGATGTTTTCCAAGGGGTGATGAACGCATTTGCAAGAACGGTAGAACCCCACACTAGCTACTTATCTCCTCGAAATGCTGAACGTTTCCAAATGGAAATGAATTTGAGCCTAGAGGGTATTGGTGCGGTGCTTCAAGTCGATGACGATTACACGATTATTAAGAGCTTAGTAGCAGGTGGTCCAGCGGCGACAAGTGAGAAGTTATCACCAGAAGATAAGATCGTTGGTGTTGGCCAAGAAGGTGAAGACGTTGTTGACGTTATCGGTTGGCGTTTAGACGATGTAGTCGAGTTAATTAAAGGACCAAAAGGCAGTAAGGTTGTTTTAGAGATCTTGCCAAATAAAGGCGGATCGAGTGCCAAGCCTTTTGAACTAACAATTGTTAGAGATAAAATACGACTAGAAGACCGTGCAGCAACATCAAAGGTTGTTGAACCTACAGAAGGTCCTTACGCTAATCGTAAAGTGGGCGTAATCCATATCCCTGGTTTTTATATGAACCTTTCAAAGGATGTTTCTAAAGAGCTTGCTGAGCTGAAAGAGGCAAAAGTTGAAGGGATTATTATTGACCTGCGCGGGAATGGTGGCGGTGCGTTAACAGAAGCAACTTTGCTTACCGGTCTGTTCATTGAACAAGGTCCTGTTGTACAAATACGTGACGCTAATGGTCGAGTTTCGCAAAATAGAGACAATGACGGAAGAGTGACTTATGACGGTCCTTTAACCGTGATGGTAGACCGTTACAGTGCATCAGCCTCAGAAATTTTTGCTGCAGCGCTGCAAGATTATGACCGCGCGTTGATTGTAGGTGAATCTACCTTTGGTAAAGGTACTGTGCAACAGCATAAAGGACTTGGCCGTATATACGATATGTATGAGAAGCCTATTGGCCATGTACAGTACACTATCGCAAAGTTTTACCGGATCAATGGCGGTAGCACTCAACTTAAAGGGGTAACCCCTGATATTCCGTTCCCAAGTGCATTAGCGCCTGGTGAATATGGCGAGGCTGAAGAAGAAAATGCACTGCCGTGGGATAAGGTACCTGTTGCTCAATACGGTACGTTAAATGAAATATACCCAGAGTTAATTCAGAATCTTGATGGTAAACATCAGCAAAGAATTAAGACTGACGTTGAATTCAGTTATATCTTCCAAGATATAGCGGAGTTTAAAGAGAGTCATAACGACAAGACCGTTTCATTGGTCGAAAGTGAACGACTCGCTGAACGTGATGAAAATGATAAGAAGCAACTTGATCGTGTCAATGAACGTAGAGTTCGAGAAGGTCTAGAGATTGTTAAATCGTTAGACGATATTGAAGATGACACTGAAAAAACAGATGCATTTCTTGATGAAACTGCTTACATTACACTCGATTTAGTCGACGTAGAGAAAGTAGCGAAGAATCAAAAATAGTGATTCATCCTGAATTAGAAAACGCGCTTTTAGCGCGTTTTTTTTAACCTAAAATTAGAATATGTAGGCCTACAATGACACAACCACAAGCTAAGTATCTCAAAGATTACCAAGCACCGCGTTTTCAAATATCTCATCTTGATTTAGATATCTCTTTAGCGGGTATACAAACAGTAATAGTAGCTACAAGCAAAGTGACCAAAGTCGGTACTCATAGCGAGCCTTTAATCCTTGATGGTGAAGATATTCAACTTAAATCAGTCAAAATTAATGGTGTTGAAGCTGAATTTAGCGAGCAGGTTAGCCAGCTGACTATAGAGACGGATCTTCAAAGCTTTGATTTAGAAATTATTTCTATACTGGACCCTGAAGCAAATACCAGTCTTGAAGGCCTTTACATGTCTGACGGCGCATACTGTACTCAGTGCGAAGCAGAGGGCTTCCGACGTATTACTTACTTCCTAGACCGACCCGATGTGCTGGCCATTTATACCGTTCGTATTCAAGCCAATAAGGCATTATTTCCATTCTTACTCAGTAACGGTAATCTTGTTGCTAGTGGTGATCTAGAAGACGGTCTACATTATGTGAAATGGCATGATCCCTTTCCAAAACCAGCTTACTTATTTGCGTTAGTTGCAGGCGATTTCGATCTTTTAGAAGATGAGTACATCACTCGTAGTGATAGACCCGTCAAGTTACAGGTGTTTGTTGATAAGGGGAATTTACATAAAGCGCATCACGCGATAGCGTCACTTAAGAAGTCGATGCAGTGGGATGAAACCCGCTTTAATTTAGAATATGACCTCGATATTTACATGATTGTAGCCGTTGATTTTTTCAATATGGGCGCCATGGAAAATAAAGGGCTCAATGTCTTTAATACTAAGTATGTACTAGCAGATAAAGCCTCAGCGACAGATGATGATTATCATGGTATTGAGTCCGTTGTTGGTCATGAGTATTTTCATAACTGGACAGGAAATCGAGTCACTTGTCGAGATTGGTTTCAGTTAAGCTTGAAAGAAGGTTTAACCGTTTTTCGAGATCAGGAGTTTAGCTCTGACATAGGTTCTCGTGCAGTTAACCGTATTCATGCTATCAAGGTAATGAAAAACCAACAGTTTGCTGAAGATTCAGGCCCAATGGCACACCCGATCCGTCCTGAATCAGTGATCGAAATGAATAACTTTTATACGGTCACTGTTTATAACAAGGGCGCTGAAGTGATTCGTATGATCCACACCTTGTTAGGTGAAGGAAAATTCCAGGCGGGTATGGCGTTGTATTTTAAAAGACACGATGGGCAGGCCGTTACTTGTGATGATTTTGTCGCTGCAATGGAAGATGCTAGTAAGGTCGA
>NZ_PJBM01000181.1:0-12121 GCF_002836075.1 Shewanella sp. GutDb-MelDb
AAAGTAATTCAGGTTCAAGTGGTTTTTTCCGTGGTTTATTTAAAGGATACACTAATCCAATAGATGGTGTTTCTCATGCATTCGGGCAAGGTTCAATGCAAATAGAAGTTAATTCAAGCGTACAAGGTTTTAACACTGCAGCAGCCTTTGTTGGGCAATCTATCGATGCGGTATCTAACTCCTTAAATAATTTAGTCCTTGAAAAGTGGAATAACTTTGGAGCTATGTTGGAGAGTGAGTAGCACTAACAAGCAAATCAATCAGGACAAAAAACAGTTGGTTTTTGCTCCTGCGTCGCCATTTTAACCAACTATTTTTTGCCCATTATTAGGGCGTTATAAGCCCGAGGTGAGATGAGTGTTTTCAGAACCAATAAATAGTGTCGTCGTAATTGGAATAAGTTTGGTCGGCGCATTACATTTTGGGGGTTACTCACCCACTTCTAAAACTTCACCAGCCTTAAACTGGGCGAAAGAAAAGCACCTAAAATTACCAAAGGTTATGGCGTTGGGGCTTGTTTTTGTTGCAGTGGTGAAACTGATCGGGATTTTATAGTTCACTAATACAATAGTGGCTGGGTTTATAACAAGCCCATGAATTCCGATTCCATCGCTATCACATTGGTTGCAAAGAACAAAAGGCGCAACAAATTGTGCCAGCATTGCTCACGGCTTATGGGGGCGTTAGGTGTATCTAAATTGAATTGTTCGCGTCTATTAAAAACCGTTTTCATTTTAGTTTGCATTGCAACATTTAGTGCAGCGGTTTTTGCTCCAAAAGTCGAAGGCTACGGTGATTTTGTAGCAACAATTTTTTTAGTATCGCTAGCACTATTAGCATTAACTTACTGTTTGTATGCGTTCAACAAAGGTGAAATCGAAGTTAAAGGCTTTGTTTCCAAGCGTTCTGAGTTACCTGGTTACTATTGGTTCGGAATGCTAATTTATTTGTCTTTTTCAGTAGCTATTCTTTCAATCATATTTGTGCAACTAGAATAAGTGGGGTCAGAGTAAACTTTACCTTCTATCAACTAGTGATGAGATTAGGCTGAATTCCTAAGCCATTTTTGACCAAAGATGAGTTACGGCGTACAAGTAAAAAAAAAGCGCTCCTTTCGGAGCGCCAATCACAAACTGTTGGACTTAAGCTACAACCTAGAACTTAATCTTCGAAGGTGTTGAGAATGCCGAGTGCGGCATCTCGTCCTTCGGCTATCGCGGTAACGACTAAATCAGAACCTCGGACCATATCGCCTCCAGCAAAGACTTTAGGGTTGCTGGTTTGGAATGGGTTGTCGGCGACTTTCGGCGCTTTGACTAAACCCCAGTCATTAAGCTCAATATCAAAATCAGCTAACCATTTTGCCGGGCTTGGTTGGAAACCAAAGGCGATAATGATGGCGTCAGCTTCAAGGACTTGTTCACTGCCCTCAATTGGCACTGGGCGACGGCGACCACTGGCATCGGGCTCACCGAGCTCGGTTTCAATGCATTCGATACCCACCACTTTGCCATCGACGGTTTTAATTTCACTGGGCTGGCGGTTAAACAGAAATTCAACGCCTTCTTCACGCGCATTTTTAACCTCACGGCGTGAGCCTGGCATGTTTTCTTCATCACGGCGATAGGCACAAGTGACTGTTGTTGCCCCTTGTCGCACTGCGGTGCGGACACAATCCATTGCGGTATCACCACCACCGAGTACCACAACACGCTTACCTTTAAGGCTTAGATAAGGGTTATCGATACACTCAGTGCCCATCACGTTATGGGTGTTACCGATAAGGTACGGCAGCGCTTGATGAACACCTTGGGCGTCTTCACCTACAAGGTTCGCTTTCATCGCAGTATAGGTGCCCATGCCGAGAAAAACCGCGTCGTAGTTTTCAATCAACTCTTTAAAGTCGATATCTTTGCCGACAGTAACACCGAGCTTAAACTCGATGCCCATGCCCTCAAGCACGTTACGGCGAACTTGCATCACCTCTTTGTCGAGCTTGAACGAGGGAATGCCATAAGTGAGTAGGCCGCCAATCTGTACGTTTTTATCATAAACGATGGCTTGCACACCGTTACGGGCGAGTATGTCGGCACAACCTAGTCCCGCAGGGCCCGCACCAATAATGGCGACGCGCTCTTTACGTGGAGTGACTTTTGACAAATCAGGGCGCCATCCCTGAGATATTGCGGTATCGGTAATGTACTTTTCTACATTACCGATTGTAACAGCTCCGAACTCTTCGTTAAGCGTACAGGCACCTTCACAAAGCCTATCTTGTGGGCAAACACGGCCACAAACCTCCGGTAGAGTATTGGTTTCATGAACCAAGTCAGCCGCTTCCATAATACGGCCCTGTTTTGCTAACTCCAGCCAATTAGGAATGTAGTTATGCAGTGGGCATTTCCATTCACAATAGGGGTTACCGCAGTCGAGACAGCGGTCAGATTGCTCTACTACCTGTTGTTTAGCAAAAGGTTGATAAATCTCTATAAACTGCGTAGCACGTTGTTTGGCAGCGTGTTTAGTGGGGTCTTTACGCCCAACTTCAATAAACTGAAAATCATTGCTCATTTTTATTTACCCCGCTCTGACTGCTAGTGCAGGTTCTGATGGCTCTAATTTTAACAGATCGCTTAGCTCAACATTTTTTGGTTTGACCAAAATAAAACAATCTATCCAGTTTTCAAAATCACTTAAGATCATCTTGGCATGTTCGCTGTTGGTTTCTTTAACATGCTGCTCGATCAACTCGCGTAAATGTTGTTGCTGAATAGCGGACTCTACTTTGTGAGTGTCGACCATCTCAGTATTGACGCGGCGATTAAATCGGCCAAACTGATCAAATACATAAGCAAAGCCGCCCGTCATGCCCGCACCAAAGTTAACGCCTGTACAGCCTAGTACCACAACGATGCCACCGGTCATATATTCACAACCGTTATCACCTAAGCCTTCAACTACGGCAATTGCGCCGGAGTTACGCACCGCGAAACGCTCGCCAGCCTGACCCGAGGCAAACAATTTACCGCCCGATGCGCCATACAAACAGGTGTTACCTAAAATGGTAGAACGCTCTGATTTGAATGGACTGCCTAAAGGTGGATAAACACAAATTTTACCGCCTGACATGCCTTTGCCGACGTAATCGTTAGCGTCGCCACACAGCATTAGCTCGAGGCCTGGAGCATTCCACACGCCAAAGCTTTGGCCAGCACTGCCATTAAACTTCAACATAATGGGAGATTTAGCCCCATCGCGACCCATATGGGTTGCTATATAACCTGAAAGGCTGGCGCCCACTGAGCGATCGGTATTGTTGATGTTGAACATCTCACAAATAGATTCACCCGCGAGTACAGCCTCTTTGCAATCTTCAACTAGGCGTTTATTTAACGTGCCTGGATCTGATGGTGGATTGGTTTCGCGCCATGTGACTGCCGATGCAGCTGGCACTTCAGGGCGATACAGAATTGGGGTTAGATCTAAACCTTGCTGCTTAGCGGTTTCGCCCTCTAATGCCGCTAACCAATCGCTACGGCCAACGAGCTGTTCAAATTCGGTAACACCTAAGTCCGCCATGTACTCGCGGATCTCTTGGGCGACAAACTCAAAGTAAGTCATTACGCGCTCTGGTAAGCCGTGGTAATGCTCATTACGTAGCTGTTTGTTTTGCGTCGCAACGCCGGTTGCACAGTTATTGAGGTGGCAAATACGCAGGTATTTACAACCGAGTGCAATCATAGGCACGGTACCAAAACCAAAGCTTTCAGCGCCGAGCAGCGCAGCTTTAATGACGTCTTTACCGGTTTTTAAACCGCCATCCACTTGCAAGCGAATTTTATGACGTAGGCCGTTGGTCACTAGCGACTGATGCACTTCAGCAAGTCCCAGTTCCCATGGACTGCCAGCATACTTTACCGAGGTAATAGGGCTAGCCCCTGTGCCGCCGTCATAACCCGATATGGTGATCATATCGGCGTAGGCTTTAGCCACGCCAGTGGCGATGGTGCCGACGCCGGGTTCTGAAACCAGTTTGACTGAGACCAAGGCCTTAGGGTTTATCTGCTTTAGATCAAAAATCAGCTGCGCTAAATCTTCAATAGAGTAGATATCGTGATGTGGCGGCGGTGAAATTAGCGTGACGCCGGGGCGCGCATTACGCAGCGCGGCAATTTCAACGCTGACTTTATCGCCAGGGAGCTGTCCACCCTCACCAGGCTTAGCGCCTTGGGCTATTTTAATTTGTAATACTTCAGCATTGACCAGGTAATGTGCGGTTACACCAAAACGCCCTGAGGCAACCTGTTTAATGGCTGAGTTACCTTCAGTGTTAAAGCGGCGTGGATCTTCTCCGCCTTCACCCGAGTTGGAGCGACCGCCAAGGCGGTTCATTGCTACGGCTAATGCTTCATGAGCTTCAGGGCTGAGTGCGCCGATACTCATCGCTGCGCTGTCAAAACGAGTGAATAGTGTTTTAGCGGCTTCCACTGTTGATACATCAACGGGGGCAAGCTCACCCTTTACTTCAATCAAGTCTCTTAGTGTCGCAATCGGGCGGTTATCTACCAGCTCGGTAAAGCGTTTGTAGTTGCCGTAATCTTGATCGCGAAGACTGGCTTGTAGGGTATTGACCACATCAGGGTTAAAGCAGTGGTATTCACCACCTTCAACATATTTTAGCAATCCACCTTGAGGCAGTTGTTGGTGAGCTCTGAAGGCGTTCTTGTGTAGCAGTTGTTGATCTTGTTCAATCAACTTGAAACTCGCCCCTTGAATACGGCTAATCACACCGTTGAAGCACAGTTCGACCACTTCATCAGCGAGGCCTACAGCTTCAAACTGTTGACTACAACGATAAGAGGCGACGGTACTAATGCCCATCTTAGACATGATTTTACGTAGACCTTTGTCTATGCCGAGACGGAAGTTGAGCATTAGGTCGCGAGTGTTTTCAACGCCGTTACGTTTAGCTAAATCTGAAATGCACTCATACACCAAGTAGGGGTAGATAGCGGTGGCACCAAAGCCAATTAATACCGCGAAATGATGTGGATCGCGGGCCGATGCGGTTTCAACAATAATGTTGGTGTCGCAGCGCAGGCTCTTGTTCACTAAAATTTGCTGCACGGCGCCAACAGCCATCGCTGCGGGGATCACCTGCTTTGACTTCGCGGTGGCTCGATCTGACAGGATAAGCAGTGTGGTGCCTGTTCTAGCCAAGCGCTCGGCTTCATCACAGATCCGCTTAACCGCGGCTTCAAGACCTTCGCTCAAGTCGTAATTCAAATCGATAGTGTTTGCGCGATAGTAAGTACTATCTAATGCCATTAGCTGACTAAAGTCGCTAAAAAGCAGTACTGGTGAATTGAACATCACGCGATATGCATGTCCGGTGGTTTCATTAAACAGGTTTTGCTCACGACCGGCGCAGGTAGTGAGTGACATAACGTGTTTTTCGCGCAGTGGATCGATAGGGGGGTTAGTCACCTGAGCAAATTTTTGACGGAAGTAGTCATAGATTGTGCGTGACTTTTTAGACAGCACAGCCATAGGCGTGTCGTCGCCCATAGAGCCCGTTGCTTCTTCGCCTTTTTTCGCCAGAACCCAAATGACCTGCTCTAACTCTTCACGTGAGTAACCAAACTGCTTTTGATATTGCAGTAGTTGGTCATCTGAGTATTCTCGTGAGCCTTGCTCGTTAGGGCCAAAATCTTCCGCTGGTTTTAACACTTTACTGTTTTTAGCCATCCACTCTTTGTATGGATGACGACGCTTAAGGTCGTTATCAATCTCAAACGAAGAGTAAAGTTTACCATTCAAGGTATCCAGCACCAGCAGCTCGCCAGGTCCGACGCGACCTTTCTCAATCACTTCATCTGGGGCGTAGTCCCAAATACCGACTTCTGAGGCCAGCGTTAAAATACGATCTTTAGTGATGACATAACGCGATGGTCGCAAACCGTTACGGTCGACCGCGCAAGCCGCATGACGACCATTGGTCATGACGATGCCCGCTGGGCCATCCCAAGGTTCCATGTGCATGGAGTTAAAGTCATAGAATGCTTTTAATTCTGCATCCATCTCTGGATTACTTTGCCACGCTGGTGGAATAAGCAAGCGCATTGCTCGGTACAAGTCCATGCCGCCGGCTAGCAACATCTCTAACATGTTATCTAATGATGACGAATCTGAGCCTGTTTCATTGACGAACGGCGCAGCTTGCTGCAAGTCGGGCAGCAGCGGGGCGTGAAACTTATAGGCACGGGCTCGTGCCCACTGCCGATTACCGGTAATGGTATTGATCTCGCCATTGTGGGCTAAATATCTAAAAGGTTGCGCCAGTGGCCACTTTGGCGATGTGTTGGTAGAGAAGCGCTGGTGGAATAAACAAATAGCGCTTTGCAGGCGTATATCGGCTAAGTCGCTATAAAATGATGGCAGATCTGCAGGCATCATCAAGCCTTTATAGACGATGACTTGCCCGGATAGACTGGCAATATAGAAATCTTTATCGTGGCTTAGTTGCTGCTCTACACGGCGTCTTGCCATATAGAGACGACGCTCTAAGTCTTTTTCGCGCCAGCCAATAGGCGCGTTAATGAGTACCTGAACAATTTGCGGCTGACTTGCTTTGCCGATAGGGCCCAATACATCAGGGTTAACTGGCACATCTCGCCAGCCAGCGACACTTAAGGTTTCTTTCTGTAGCTCTTGTTCTATTAGATGCTTGGTTTGTGATGCCAGCTCTTCATCTTGGCTAAGAAAAAGCATACCCACAGCAAAACGACGGCTTAAATGCCAATCATTTTCTGCTGCAATTGCTTTAAAAAATTCCGTCGGCAGTTGCATTAATAACCCGCAACCATCACCAGTGCGCCCATCTGCGGCAATACCACCACGGTGCTTCATGCGGTCCAATCCGTGAATTGCGGTACGTACTATACGGTGACTCGCTTCACCGTCCATTTGAGCTATAAGCCCAAAACCACAATTGTCCCGTTCAAAACTTGGATGATATAAGCTCATTTGTACACTCCCTAACTTCAACCGATACTACTCGGGAGATAAAGCAAAAAATATCTATAGATATTCACCCGAATCAATCAAATTAACCCTAAGCGCTCTAAAGGTCAAACCAAATTATTGCATAATATCTATACGAGTCTAACTATTTAATACGCTCGTTTAACTTGGTTTACCTTTACGTAAACTGTAAAATGCTCCGTATAACCTTATGAATAAAAAGAATTTTAAATTATACACTTATTAGGGTTTACGTATTTGCAACAAGTTTGGCGATTGTAACCTATTTTAGGAAAGTGATTTTTATTGCAAATACAGTGAAATGATAATCACTTTGGGGTCTGACTATTTATGCATAAGCTGATGTTGTTTCTCAGTTAATGTGTACAGCATAAAGATTGCAATGAAATTACGGTTATTTGAGCTAGCGCTAATAAATGAATTGAGGAAATGAATAGAATGACGCAAATTTTTAGGTTAGGTGATTTACTTTGGGCTTGGATAGTTACGTTAATACGTTTGGCAGTGTATGTAAGCAGCGATATGGAGAGCGGATCCGTAAGCTGACAATTGATGCAAAATTTACCTGTCCAAACCGAGACGGCACACTTGGCAAAGGTGGATGCACTTACTGCAACGTGGCCTCATTTAGCCATGAGCATAAAACTGAGTTGTCGATACAAGCTCAGTTAAGCCAAGGCCGTGAGAGGTTATCAACCAAACCTTCGAAATATATTGCTTACTTTCAGGCGTACACCAGTACTTATGACGAGTATTTAGTGTTAAAGCAGAAATACGATGAAGCGATACAAGACAGTGATATTGTCGGTTTATGTGTCGGCACGCGCCCTGATTGTGTGCCTGATGAAGTGATAACGTTATTGGCTGATTATCAGCAGCAAGGGCTAGATGTTTGGCTAGAGCTGGGTTTGCAAACGGCCAATAATAGAACCTTAAAGAAGATCAATCGCGGCCATGATTTTGAGGTTTATGCTGATACGGTAAAGCGTGCCCGAGCAAAAGGCATTAAAGTCTGTACACACTTGATTTTGGGTTTACCTGGAGAAGGGCATTCTGACTACCTCACTACGTTAGATAAAGTGTTAGAAGCAGGTGTTGATGGCTTGAAGCTACACCCTTTGCATATTGTAGAAGGTAGCACCATGGCTAAAGCTTGGCGGAATGACAAAATGGAGTTGTTAGCCATAGAGGATTATGCCTACAGTGTGGGAGAGTTAATCCGTCGTACTCCTAAAGACATTATCTTTCATCGAGTGACAGCCTATGCTAAAAAACCTATGCTTTTAGCACCTGATTGGTGTGCTTTTCGCTGGGATGGTTTAGTGGCTATTGTTGATGATTTAAAAGCCAAAGGTGCGCAAGGTAGTCATTTAGCAACCTCTTAACTGTCTATGGCGTAAGCGATTTGTAATGCATATTAAATACCGCTTGGTAAAAATCACTATATTTAGCGAATGGTGATGTTTTTTGATTAATCAAAGGTTAATGGAAGGTTAAATAACCAACGAATTTAACTACATATGACACTAGTTGTTGCACCTATCATTTTAGCGGGTATTATGTGGTAAAATCGTCTTTTAAATACACGGCAATCATTTTGAGAGGTGCCTAGATGGCAGCAGCTGAATTAGAATCAATCTTGGATCTTAATACACTGGAGCAGTACTGCAGTGCAATTGGCGCAGGTACGCTACTTAAAAGTGTCGTATTGTTTGAGCAGCTAATGCCTGAATATATTGGCAATCTAGTTAACGCTTATGAAGCGAAAGATAAAGACACATTGTGCAGTGAAGCTCATAAGTTTAAGGGAGCTGCTGGCTCTGTTGGCTTAAAGCGTATTCAACAGTTTGCACAGTTATTACAACACGGTGAAGAAGCAGCATGGGAGAATGAACATTCGGTTTGGCTAAACGAAATTGTTAACCATGGTTCTAACGACCTCCAAGAATTAAAGCAGTATCTTGAATCTAAAGCATAAGCTTTGATCCAAATATTGAAATGGCGCTGTTTAGGTAACTAAACAGCGCCATTTTTTTAAACGCATTATGCTGCTCATTCTATTTGGTAAAACAGTTTGCGTTGCTTCACACTCTGTTGGCGTTTTTAAAGTGAAGGCTCGGTAAAGTGTGGTAGAGTTAAATAGAACCTTTCGATAAATAACGTCATTGGTAATCTGCTTTATGAAACATCTTCCGAGTTTGAAAAATCTGTTTTATTTGGTCAATTTACATCAAGAACAAAATTTTAATCGCGCTGCTAAAATTTGTCATGTTAGCCAGTCTACGCTCTCAAGTGGGATCCAAAACCTTGAAGAGCAATTAGGGCATCAACTTATTGAGCGTGACCATAAATCATTTATCTTCACCGCGATTGGTGAAGAGGTTGTACTACGTTCACGCAAATTACTAACGGATGTTGATGATTTAGTCGAACTGGTTAAGCATCAAGGTGAGCCCATGACCGGCGAAATTCGCTTAGGTTGTATTCCCACTATTGCACCGTTTCTGTTAAGCAGAGTTGTCCAGCATTGCAAAGAAACCTACCCGAATCTAACCCTTTTTTTAAAAGAGGATACAACCGATAGGCTGGTTGACGCATTAGGTAAAGGTGAACTGGATCTGTTGCTACTGGCGTTACCGGTGGATACTAGCGGTTACCATAGTATGAAAGTGGGTATTGACCCATTCAAAATGGTGGTGCATACCGATCTTTCTGACGAGATCCATGAGCCTATTGATTATCAAGACTTACCTGATGAGAGTATCTTCTTATTGCAGGCTGAACATTGCATTACCGGCCATGCCATTAGTGCATGTCAGTTAGGTGAGAGTACTAAAATCAACCCATTTGCGGCAACAAGTTTGCATACGTTAGTGCAGATGGTGAATTGCAAGCTAGGGACCACATTTTTACCGCAAATGGCGATAGATGCAGGGATCTTAAGCAATACTGATTTAATCACGATGGCACCACCGGGTGAAACACCTTATAGGGATATTGGCCTTGTTTGGCGTCAGACATCAAGCCGCATTCTAACTTTTAGAACCTTAGGCTTAGAGATCCAAAAGTTGCTTGAATAAGCTTAATAAAGACCTTTAATATTGATAGTCGCAGTTTACCTCTGAGCGAGACTGCAAGTTCACACCAAGCCGATATAGATATATCGGCTTTTTTATGCCGGATTTTTAGGGGTAACACCAAACACTTCAATAGAGTGCTGTTTTCCTTTTAGCTTAATAGGCCCAAGGTTGTTGAGGTTATATTGGGTTTCGCCATAGTCGAGACGAGACTTTAACGAACCAGAGATCAACATTCTTTGGCCGAGAGGGTTACATTGATCTTGTAGCCTTGCCAAGGTATTGAGTACATCACTAAAGAAGCTAATCTCTTGTTTTTGAACACCAACGACAGCTGCCACAACTTGGCCACAATGCGCTGCGGCTTTAAACTTGGGCACAAAACCGTATTGCTCTTCAAAATAGCGTCTTTGCCAGCTAAGTTGCTGCGAAAATTCATGATAGATATTAAAACAGCGATCTTGTTTAATCCCATCTTTAAGTGGCCAATGGATAAGCACTGCATCTCCCATATAACGGTAGATCTCGGCTTCGTTGTTGGTCACCGTATCCGCTAACAGGCTAAAGCTATCTTGGATCAAACGGCTAAAGCGGTAATCGCCTAGTGATTCAGCATGAGTGGTAGAAGCGACCATATCCAGATAAAGAAACAGCCGTTGCTCATATCGTGGCTTATGGTATTTGCCTAGGCCAATATTTAATAACACTCGCGGCCCCACAAGTAGTGCCATTTGTTCGATAAAGGCAAGTCCCACTCTGACCACAACTAGGTAAACGATAAGTGCTTGGAAAGCGGGACTATAAAGAATGTGTGCCGTGAGCATTTGTCGTAGGGTTGTCATGTGGTTTTCAATTGCCCACATGTTGAGATACTGAGTGATATAAGCGAGCGTGGTTGCTCCTAACAGTAGAAACAGCCCTTTAAAGAGAACGGAGAAGACATAGGGTAAGCGGTTTATGGCACTAAAGTTAGCAATGAGGTTAGACATCCAGTGCAGGCTGCCGAAAATAATCCCCATGTAAATTGAAAGCGTGGCTAAATCAGCAGAACCAATGGCCCACTGAGGAAGTTCAGGCGTCTGCGCGTATCTGAAAAATACGAAAGCCGCCATGGCTACAGTCCAACCGAAAATAGCGAAAGCTAATTTCTTCGCTTGTATACGTGCTCTCACTGTATAAGGGGTATCCAACTGCTACTGTTTTTACGAGGCGCTAGTCTATAGAACATCACCTTACTATTTCCAGTAGTATTTGTGATCTAAGTCAAATGAATGTGAGTTTTGGGTTGGAATTCACTCAAATAAGCCCAGAAAGGACATTTTGAGTGAATTGTGTCTTCAAATAAAAGCCGCGAGGGTTAGTTTTCGACACTGCTCCAGTGTGGTCAATACTTTGGGTTAGCACTTGGCTATTGGCTGCTTTTGGGCGTAATTGTAGAACTTCACCATGGCGAGCGGTGATAGTTTCGACTTTTCCCATGGCGATGAGCTCCATTATTTCTTCCCAATCTTGCTTCAATAATGCCGTTTCTTCGACGGAAGGACGCCACAATATGGGGGAACCTATTTGACGCTCTGCAAGTGGGATATCTCGAGCGCCTTGAACAGGGATCCACAGTACACATTGCAATTTATGGCAAACGACGCTGTTCTCCCAAGTTAGCCCGAGAATATTCGTCAGCGGCGCAACGGTAACGTAAGTGGTTTCGAGTACTTTACCCACTTGGTTAACGGGGATAGTTTTCAACTCTACCCCTAAGTGAACAAAATCGGGTTCGGGTCTTGAGCCTGCAAGGGCGCCAAGTTCCAATTCAATTAACTGGCCAACCCAGCCTTTGTGGCGTTTTAGATCTTTGGGAGATTCCACTTGATGGTAGTTTGCCAGTTGTCCTAGCGTAAGGCCTGCCATTGCTTCAGCGCGTGACATAAGCTCTTCAAGTGTACTTGGTGGTTGAGTTGATTTTTTCATAGCAAAGATTTTACTGCAGTTTTGCTATATAG
>NZ_PJBM01000182.1:0-12002 GCF_002836075.1 Shewanella sp. GutDb-MelDb
GTGGTTTCAGTAATTATTTATTGAATCCATAATAAGGAATAATTATGTTGGATAGACGCTCCATATTAAAAATGGCCGCTGGTGGTGCAATGTTAACGCTCATCCCAAGCGTTCAACTTCAAGCTAAAACCCCAGGTAAAAGATTGGCTATGGTGTTTGATGTTCGCCGTTGCACAGGGTGTCTATCTTGTACTGTGTCCTGTGCAATGGAAAACCAAACCGATACTGGCCGTTGTCGAACTCGTGTCAACCAAGCAGCAATTGAGCTGGACGGTGGCTTTGCGACTTTGGCGGTACCCAATCAATGTAATCAGTGTGATAACCCACCCTGCGTTGATGTTTGCCCAGTAGAAGCAACCTACAAACGTAAAGAGGATGGCATTGTGGTCATTGACCATGATGAGTGTATCCATTGCCAGTTATGTGTCGATGCTTGCCCATATGGGGCAAGACGCAAAGATGAAACGTTAGAATCACCTCCCGAGAAGTGTAACTTCTGTATTCATCGAGTCTCAGCAGGATTACTACCTGCATGTGTTGAAACTTGTATTGGTGAAGCGCGTAATTTTGGCGACCTCAACGACCCGAACAGTAAAGTGTCGCAACTGGTTCGCGATAACTCGGTTTACGCCATGCTGGCGGGTGAGGGAACTAAGCCAAATATTTTCTATATTGGTTTACCTGAACAACCGAAAGACAAGCAGATCTTGTCACTTAATTTCCTTGAATGGCAACGCTAGGAGCGGGTAATGGACAGACGTAAATTTTTAACGCAAGCGGGCGCTGTTTCTGTGGCTGCTGCCACAGTGGGTTGTGGCAAGATGGCTCAACCTACAGATTCTGAACGCAGCCAAGATGTCAGTCGTTTTGGTCATCCGATCCCAGCAGAGTGCCAACAAGATGCTAATGGGCAATGGCAACTCACTAAAGGTGTACGTACAGCATATTCTAGGTGTTTCAGTTGTTATAACATTTGCGGTCTTCGAGTGCGCATTGACGAAGCCAGTGACAAAGTGCTCAAAGTCGGTGGTAATCCATACTGTGAGAATAACTCTGGTTCTCCATTGCCGATAGCGATGGCTGTTAAGCAAAGTTATATTGCTTTAGCGGGTGAGGCTGGACTCGAAAACCGTGCCACTACCTGTGCTAAAGGAGCCAGTTGTGCCGACTCTGTTGATGACGAACGCCGTGTCACTGATGTGCTTAAGCGTGATGGTCAACGGGGTGAAGGTAAGTGGGTCACCATTAGTTATGAGCAAGCATTAAAAGAAATTTTAGAAGGCGGCGATCTCTTTGGTGAAGGCCATGTCGAAGGTTTACGCAGTTTACGTCAACTCGACAAACCGGTTAAGCCTGGTTTCCCTGAGTTTGGCAGCGCGGCGAACCACCTGTTTGCCACCTACTGCGCCGAAGATACCTTACGCGGCAGCTTCTACGCTCGCTTTATGCAACAGTCTTGGGGTACGAGTAACTTAGGCACTAAGCATGCTTACTGCGGTGCAGCTCAAGCGACGGGTTATAGCTTAGGCATGGCTTCAGGCTTTGAAGAATGGCTCAATGATGTTGATTGGGATAATGTCGAATATGGATTGTTTATGGGCACCAGCCCTGGTTCTTCAGGTGCAAGCCTTAACCGCGTCGGTCGTGGACTTGCTGATAGTCGAGTCGATCGAAAGTTCAAATATGTGTGTGTTGATCCACTGCTCAGAACCACAGTAGCAGCCGATACCAATGCAACATGGTTAGCGGTTAAACCTGGACAAGATGCAGCGTTCTCTTTTGGTGTGATTCGTACCATGCTAGAAGAGGGTTGGTTTAATAAAACCCACCTTGAAGGCGCCAGCGAGAAAGCGGCTAAAGCTGCAGGCGAGCTTAACTTTACCAATGCGGGTC
The DNA here is from genome assembly GCF_002836075.1 of Shewanella sp. GutDb-MelDb. Classification (NCBI taxonomy): domain Bacteria; kingdom Pseudomonadati; phylum Pseudomonadota; class Gammaproteobacteria; order Alteromonadales; family Shewanellaceae; genus Shewanella; species Shewanella sp. GutDb-MelDb. The sequence continues at coordinate 1,894 of NZ_PJBM01000182.1, forward strand.
ACTTAGTCATTGTAGATGCGAAGCACCCCGATTACCGCCGTTTTGCAAAGGCAAAAGACTTTGGTTTAGGTGGAGACGAAGCGCTGATTATTAATGCCGATACGCAAGAGTTCGTGTCTGTTGAATCAGGTGACAAGGCTGAGCTCTTTGTCAGTAAAACCGTTAAAGACAAATCGGGTCGTCGGGTTAAATTAGCGTCCTCGTTGTATTTGTTAAGAGAAGAAACACAACGTACCAGCATGAAAGAGTACGCCGCTAAGTCGGGTATTGCGATTGAAGATATGCGCCAAGTGGCAAAAGATTTAGGTCGTTACGGTCGTAAAGCCTGTGTTGCTGGTAATGGTGGCACAAATTCGTCTGACGGTTTCGTTATGGGCTGGATCTGGGCAACATTAAATACCCTAGTGGGCAGTCATGACGCTAAGGGTGGTGCTATTTACGGTAACGGGCCGATTGGTGGAATGGAAGGTCGCTATGATTTAGCCAATATCGACAATGGCGTGAGCTTGGACGGGGTGGTTAATGCCTGTCGTGATGGTGCTTATGAGTCATCGACTGAATATAAACAAAAACTCGCTAAAAGTGAAAACCCATACCCTGCTAGCACGCCGTGGCATGAGGTTCTGCCGGCAATGAATGCAGCAGAGCAGTGGACGAGTCATGCCAATAACGACCCGTATCAAGCTAAGGTCTTGTTTAACTGGCGTAATAACTTTCTTTATAGCGCAGCCTCTATTAGCCAAGAAGTGGTTGCAAGTATTGCTGACCCTAAACGTTTACCGTTAATTATTGGCATTGATTGCCACATGAATGAGACGAATCGTTACGCTGATTATTTTATTCCTGATCGCTCAATGCTAGAAGAGTATGCCGCAGACCGTATGTGGGGTTCGCATATGTTGGGCGTGGTTGCAGCAGCGCCATTAGTGACACCAAGAACCGTTAAAAACGAAGCGGGTCAACATGTTTGTATGGAGCAGTTGTTAGTCGATATCGCACTCAATATGGCGCTTCCCGGCTTTGGTAAAGGCGCGATTGATCATGAGGATGGCAGCAAGGCTGACTTGCTTTGTTTTGAAGATTGGCACGCTAAATATCTGGCAAATGTGGCATCACAATGCGAAAACTTGCCGACGGTTACGGCTGAAGATAGGCAATGGGCTGGACTTGATTATGCAATGAAGCCGTTGACGCCAAGACTCAACCCTAACGAGGCTAGTGAAGTTGAAGCACTGCTATCTCGTGGTGGCTACTATGTGGCAGATGAACGCTATGAAGGTGATTTTGTGAAGGGTGCAGAGGCAAAATGTCTGCAGATCTACCATGAAGCGGTTGCACAGCTACGTCATGCCTATTCTGGTGAGCATTACCCAGGCACTATTACCTATCATCAGCATCGATTCTGGAATGGCGATAGCTGGGAAAGTCACTGGCCAGAAGCTGACTATCCATTGCTGTTTTCAAGTTACAAAGCAACGGTGAGATCAAACTATGCAGTTGCCTACAAACGTATTGCTGAGATCAGCCCGACTAACTTTGTCTATATGCATGAAGAGACGGCAAAAGCCCAAAACTTAACCGACGGTGACACAGTGAGATTAGTGACCGCCAATGGCAAGCCTGCCGAGGGTTTATTGCAAACAGACTTTGGCGTGGCAAGAGGGGCGGTATGTGTGTCTCATGGCTTTGGTCATTCAAAGGGCTTTGGTGGTGACGATCGAGTGATTAATGGTAAAAAGTTGGCGGGCTTAAAAGAGCGTGCTGGCGGTGTCGCGATTAATCAAATGATCCCGTCCGATCCAACGCGTAAACAAAATGCCAGTATGCTCAATGATTATTGGACCGGTGCTAACTGCCGACACGGTATTCCAATTCGCGTTGAGAAAGCTTAATTACGATTGAACCGTGGATCCCTCTCACATCTGGAGGGGAGGGATCTATTGAGCATTGTAATACTTGCTAGTGTTTAAGCAGGTGATCTCAGGTTCAGATCCAACGCGCAAACAAAGTGCCAGTATGCTCAATGATTATTGGACTGGAACCAACTGTCGTCATGGCATTCCAATCTGAGTAGAGAAAGTTTAAATACTATTGAAGACAAACTCCCCCGCAGATTAACTTCGGGGGCGTTTTTAAATCGTTATACAGATTAGCGTCTAAATTAGATGTTTCCGGCGATAAATTTACACCTCAAACAAGCGTAACTCATTTCATCCTGCAACATTTCCCCCTCAGTATTCTTTTTGGCTGAGGGGCTTTTCGCTGCTTAAGCTAAAATTTATCTCTTTATGGTAGTGTTGGTCGCAAATCATTGGAGATAATAATGAAAATAACAAAATACTCACAGATTGGCCTTTTGACGGCTGCGACTTTTGCCTTGCCTGCGATGGCAGTAACCACAGAGCAAACAGCTTTTTTTGATAGCATCGCAGCGCATTGTGGTAAAGCTTTTGAAGGGACGGTTACAGCGGGTAATACTGCCGATTCAGCCTTTAGCGGTAAGAAACTGATTATGCATGTACGCGAATGCAGTGACACTGAACTTAAAGTACCGTTTCACGTTGGTGATGATCACTCTCGCACTTGGGTGATCACTAAAACCTCATATGGTTTGCATTTAGCCCATGATCATCGCCATAAAGATGGTAGCGAAGACAAGGTGACTATGTATGGTGGCATGACAGCAGGTATGGGCAGTGCGACTGAGCAGTCCTTTCCTGTCGATGCCTATTCAATTAACAATTTTAGAGACAACGGACTGGATGTATCCATTACCAATGTTTGGCATATGTACACCAAGCCAACAGAATTCACCTATCGTTTGACTCGTGATGAGAGAGATTTCAGAGTCGACTTTGATCTTACTAAGCCAGTTGCACTACCGCCAGCACCTTGGGGACATAAGTAAGGCATTTTGTTTAAGTGAAGGGATGTGATGCGTCTAGGTTCTAGTTTTCAATTGCTAGAACCTAGAGTTATTGTCCGAGTCTTGCCGTCTTAGCTTATTACGAAGTGACTAAGTCACGCCCTCGTCTCTGCATTCCGTTGAGCCTATTTCTCTTCAAAAGTAAAAGACTGTCCAGCTAATGCGGCTTCAAACATTAAGCCACCTTTGGCGACAGTAAACACAGCCATGCCGTTGATATAAGACGCTGATGCTGCTTTTTTACCTGCTCCTACTGAATTTCCTGTCGTACCTGCCTGTGCATTGGCGCCAATGTTAATCGCGACGGCAGAGGCTTGTGCGCCGAATTCAAAGCTGCCACTGGTGAAATCTTTATAAGCTGCTTTATCTTTAAAAAAGATAACTTCGCTGTAAGCTTGGCCACCGAGCTGAAAACCGAAAGAAACTTGGGTTAGGCTGGTATCGCCTTGATAGTTGCCACCTTGATAGACGCGTCCTTTACCGTAAGCGGCACCTATACCAATTCCGCCTTTACCTACGGTCGGAAAAAGCGCGTAACCATATGCGCTATCGAAGAATTTTTGAGTTTGATTGGCTTGTTGGAAAGTAGTTTTAGCTTGAGTATAGCCATCTTCTGCTAAGGCTTGTGGCGCCACGGCGAGACTGGCAACTAAGCAAAGAGTGCCGGTTATTTTTCTGAATAAGTGTTTCATTTCAATCTCCTTTAGCTGCTCATGTGTCAGTATTTAGTTGTAGCATAGTTAAGCTGAACCGAAAATGAATGGCCCATCAAACTTCGTTAACCATGGCAGTCATTTTTAGCATTAACCAAGGCTAAAGTCATTGTTGTTGATGTAAAGGCAGGTGAATGGATAACAAAAAAGCGCCAATATAGGCGCTTTTGTTATGTGTTGGAGCTGCTATTTAATGGGCTTGTCGAGTACGTAATGCTCGAACCATTTCTGATCCCACTCCATTTTGGCTTTACGATGTTGATACTTGCTTAATCCATGGCCTTCGCCAGGATAAACAATGAGCTCAACCGGTACATTGAGATAATGCTTGAGAGCGCGATATAGCCCCTGTGCATGACCCGCTGGCACTCGCTGGTCATTTTCACCTATATGGATAAGCGTTGGTGTTTTGATTTTATCGACATGGCTGAGTGATGAACCCTGGGTGTAGGCTTCAGGTTTTTCCCAAGGCAGACCTTCCATAAAGTTGATTACGTGGCCAGGGGTGTCTTCAAGCATCCATTGCAGGCGTTGATCAAAAACACCGGCACCAGAGCTTGCTGCTTTAAAACGTTCAGTGGTGCTGATCAAGGCATTAGTTAGGTAACCGCCGTTACTCCAGCCCATCACTGCCATTTTGTCGCCATCAACAATACCGTCGCTAATAAGCTGATCGACCCCTGCAATAATGTCGTTTACCTCAATGTCGTGTTCTTTACCGACTAAATCGGTTAAGAACTTATCACCATAACCGGTAGAACCGCGATAGTTCGGTGACAGTAATGCCCAACCTTTGGCGGTGAATGTTGAACGGCCATAAGAGCGATGCTGTAAAGCATAGGGGGTTGCTGATGTTGGGCCACCATGAATTTGCACCACTAATGGTAACGGACCGTCGGACTTTTTATAGTCGGATGGCAAATCCAATATCCCTTCGACAACACTACCATCAGGTGCTTTCCAGCTCACGATGGAGATTTGAGGGAGCTTCCAACTCTCGACTTGTGGGTTGATATTACTCAGGCGTTCTGCTTTGGCTCGACTGCGATTGGCATCCGCAATAAACATATCAGCAAAGTGATCTAGACCGTTGTGGCTAAAGGCAACGCGTTTACCATTTTGGCTAAAGCTGTAGCTGCCAATGACCATATCGCCATTAATGACCGTGCGCGTGTCGCCCTGTTCGTCACCGTCAATTTCAGTACAGAATAGCTTTACTCGAGCATGATCTGCGCCGCGATAGCAGATCTCATCACTATTGGGTCTCCATTTTATATCGCCTGAGTTTAAGGTGACATCTCCGCTACGTGTGACTTCGAGCGATGGGGCTTCTGTTGCTTTCGCATTGGCAATAAAGAGCTTACCTGGATGGCCGTCAAAATCGATTCTAAAGGCGAGTTGGTTATTGTTTTCTCGCCAATTTAAGCCTAATAACCAGCCGTAAGGTGAAGGGGCTTGGTCGCGCCATTGCGTATCGGCGAGGGTGTTATTGGTTTTTGTTTTGGTATCGAATATCTCGACATCAGACCAACCTTCTAACCGAACTAACTCATTATCGTCAGTGGTGATACGGGCAATTTTGCTGCCATCTTCATTGACTTTAAATTCCCAAACCACTTTATCGTCATCGATTAATAGCTGTTGCTTAAAGTGTTGCAGGTCAAGTTGGTATAGCGGGTTCGTTTTACGTTCGCCATGGCCATATTTAGGGGCTGAGTGGTCTGCACGCATCGAGGCCCAGTCATCTTTATCTTTAACTGTTTTAGTGGCTAAAAAATACACGCTCTTACCATCATGGCTTAGCTGGAATCCGCTAACGCCTTCGACCTCTTTAGTCATCGGTTGCATGTCACCGCCAGCGACTGCGATGCGGAAGATTTGTGTCTTGCCGTTGTAAGGTGCTTTGGCCGCTTCTTGTTTTACCTTGCCGAGAAAGTAGATATGTTGCCCGTCTGGACTCCATTGTGGGCTGGATTCACTTTCATTGGTGAATGTGAGGCGTTTAGAATTACCACTTTCAGTGTCCAGCAGCCAGAGATCTCGCTGGCTCTTATCCAGTTCTTTGTCCCAGCGGGTCTCTAGCCAAAGTGCTTTTTTACCATTGGGGCTTAATGTCACTGAACTCATTCCACCAATATCAAAAAAGTCATCGATAATAATGTCGTGCGTTTTTTCTGCTGCAGCGGTCACCATACTGGTACCGAGCAATGTTGCCATTGCGGTAGCAAGCAGGGTTAGCTTGTTGAATTTTTTCATGTGGTTGTTCCTACCCTTCAAGGTCTTTCTATAATTTTTATAATGAGATAAGCGCTAATACCAGCTGCATTAAATAGAGTGTTAATTCAGAAATGCTCAATCTTTTCAGTTCCAGACGCATTGGTGAGAAAATGATTTGTCCCTTGTAAGTCAATGCAAAGCCGCAATGGAATGCTTCTGGTGGGTTCAAAGCTCAGCCTGTTACGTGGGGAACGCTTAATATCGAATAACTATTTAGCATCGAGTTCCCAGCTTGCCTTTAGTGCTTTGAGTTCCCACTGAATGAACAGATACTTAGTGCAATTGGTATGACACCCTATCGCAACTAGCGTTATGAAATCCATGAAATATGTCAGGTATTTAGCTTATTTTTTTTCATCTTGCATTAACTTTTGCAAGTAGGCGAGTTCTTCTGAACTGAGCAGTTGCTGACTGGCCTTCATCGGCGATTTTTGCTGCGACTGTGCTAATCTTCCACGTAAAAATGCGGCGTAGGTGATCTGTTTTAAGCCATAAATGGCCAGAATATAAACGGTGAGCAGCAGGACCAATTTTGCCGCCACATGGTTAATGTGAATAAGTTCTTCGCCGAAATAAAAAGGTAAGATGACCAGTACGGCTCTGACAATCCAATTACTCATTAACGCCAGAGTCAGTACCAGCAGCCAGCGGAATTTTATGTCCTTAAGGCTCTCTTGATGTAATCTGGATGTACGGCTTGGATAGAGACTAAGCATTTTTAAAATAAAGTAAAAATAGAGCGCCGTTTGGATAAACAACAGCCCTGGCAACGCAGCTCCCAGAAGGCTTAGGTGACTTAGATGGCTTAAACCTGAATTGAAGCTCAATGATATGTCTGGCAGTTCCCCTTGGTTTAATACACGGTAACCGACGGTTGCTAATACCGTCATGGCGACGAACAAAGCAGGAAAGAAGTGAGGTGAAAATCCGCTGGGTGCTTTTGCGTCGTTTAAACTTCGATGACAGTATAAATAGAGCATCGGCATCAATAAAAAGTAGATTGGGATAATCAAGATAAAGATAAAATGGATTGGCGCAGGAGCGTTATCTTTGGTGAGTAGACCGGTAAAAAAATACAGCGCCATTAGGCTGAATATGCTGCCTAAAATCTTCTGGTTACCGTTCTTTTCGCGATAGATATAACGGATGTATAAACCTAGGCCTAAGCAGTGAAGACCGCCAAGCAAAGAGAGCCACCAATATCCTTGTGATACAAAGTCATTAAACTCATTCATATTGCTGTTATTTCATACTATTAATCATCGGGATGCAAGTTGAATATTGAACCAGAGCATGGGTACCCTTTCATTTTGAAAGGGGATTATTTTTGACTCATAATGACATTGTAGTTGAGGGGATCACCGACGTGGGGCGTTATATTTGAAGAGGTTTAGCTGGCAACCTTAGAGACTTGCTTTAGCTTGTCGATCAACGCATCCTTTTTAAAGGGTTTAGCGAGGTAGTCATCCATGCCGGATTCATAGCATTTCTCAATATCTTGATCTAATACACTGGCGGTCAGTGCGATGATAGGGAGTCGTTGTTCTGAGTTTAACTCCTCCCATGCCCTGATTTTTTCAGTTGCGGTAAAACCGTCCATAATGGGCATCATACAATCCATTAAAACAGCGTTAATGACTTCCCCTTTACTGATGAACTCGAATGCTTCGAGTCCATTATTAGCAATAACAAAGTCATACCCAGCTTGTTTCACAAGCAGTGAAGCGACTTTTTGATTGACCAAGTTGTCTTCGACGATAAGAATCACGACGTTTATTTTTGTATCATCGGGGTTGTTGTCACTGGTATCTTGCTCAGCTTCAGGTGCGCTTTCTGCGCGCAGTACTCTATTTTCTATACCGTTACGAATAGCATTGCCAAGTCGTTTCCCGAGTAATGGAAGTGTGATGGTGGAGTCAATATTATCAAGCGTACGCTGCTCTGATGGGGTGTTGATGGCAATCGTAAAGATATCTTGCTGAGTTAACAACTCAGGTAATGTCGTTAAGGCGTCTCTAGTAATAGAGGCATTATCAATAAAAAGCAGGTCAAACTTTTGTTTATCTTGTAAGAGATCAAAGCAAGATAAATAATGATAATTGAGCCTAAACCCCTGTCTGATGCAGGCATCCTCAATGGTTTCAATAATGTGATTGTTACTGGATACTAATGCTGCGGTAAGGTGCTTGAACTCATCTTTCCCAGGCGCTTCTTGCGCAATAATTCGCGCTTTTAGTTCAACGGAGAAGCAACTGCCTTTGCCCTTTTTTGAACTGATTTTGATATCACCGCCCATTAATTCGACCAACTGCTTACAGATCGCAAGACCTAGGCCTGTGCCACCAAATTGGCGAGTGATAGTGCCATCTTCTTGGGTAAATGGAGAGAATATCTGTTGCTGCTTATCTTCTGCTATCCCTATGCCGCTGTCATAAATCTTAATCTGCATATTGGCATATGGCTTTTCATCAAAACGACTGCTGATAGCCACTTTTATAAAGCCTTCGCTGGTAAATTTGACTGCATTCGACAATAAGTTCATCAGGACTTGTCGCATGCGGTGTTCGTCGAGTGCAATGAGGTAAGGAATATTTGTCGGGATATCAATTTGCAGGTCGAGATTTTTCTCTACCACTTTCGCTAATACCATGGTTAACGTGTCGTAGACGACCTCGGCAATATTGGCATCGGTGTTGGTCATGGAAAGGTTTCCAGACTCAATCTTAGACAAGTCCAGTATATCGTTAATCAGTAATAGTAAGGTATGTGATGATGTTTCGATCGTTTGCAGGTACTCGTTTTGTACGGGGGTCAGTTTGGTGCCAGCAAGAATTTCAGACATCCCAATAATGCCGTTTAATGGTGTTCTGATTTCATGGGACATATTGGCGAGAAATGAACTTTTAGCTTGGTTGGCTTTTTCCGCATCAGATTTAGCCCGTAAAATTTTCTCATCATTTAAGTAACGTTCATGGATTAGATTATTCAGTTTTTTGGAAAACAAGCTGAGTTCATCATTACCGTTTTCGTTAATATTATTGGAGTAGTCACGGGTTTCCTCTATGTTAGACATGGTTGTTATTACATGATGCAGGTAGTTAAGAATGCGTCGATAGAGGTTGGCGCCAATGGTTCCGATGATGATTAACGATGCAAATAAAGCAGTACAAAAAACGATGATCAGCTTTTTTGATTGTGATATTTCACTGTGGATTTTAGTGGTCAATTGATCTGAAAATTTGGTCACCACAAACTGAATGAGGCTTAAGCGTTGACTAAAGGCTTTCAAATTAGACTCTGGGCTATCAACCAAAATATCTTCATGCAGAATATTGCGGCGCAGTTGGTAGCTTTGTTCAAATGCTTTGTCTGAAAATGTCGTCAGTAGAAGATCGACTTGTTCAGGTTTGGCGCTAATATTGATAAAGCGTTCCACATAGAGCTGCTGCCTTTCTGTGCTCATGTTTAATTGAGTCAACAGCTCGGTATTATTTCTATCGATGAGTAACTGGTTAATAAGCCATTTCTCTTCTGCGGACCAAAGCGATAGCCATTGCAATTGAAATAATATGGTGAGGTTTTGGTTAATATGCTCAGGTACATCTAGCTTATCTTTTTCTAGCATCATTAGCGCTTGTGTTTGCAACTCGTTTATCCAAGTAGACCAATCAACAATACTTACTTGTGTCAGCTCAGGCGATTCTGTTAAGGCATCTTTAGTGCTATTAAACCATGCTTGGATATCATCGATATTTTTTGTGGTGAATGCCTTGGGAAGTATCAGGGGTAATTCCGCGACTATCGGCGTGAAGTCAGTCAATACGAATGAATCACCTTGAGCGTATAGCTGCTCTCTAGCTTGGTTGATTTTGATATTGAGTGCAGAAAATGATTCTAAAAAGGAGATCTTGTGGTTGAGAGTGTTGAGTGCTTGGACATTATTGGTTTGCTTTTTTATCTCCAATGCGGATAAAAATGCCGTAAACAATAAAGGTAGTAATACTAATGCCAACATCCTTGTTTTTATTGAAATACGATTCAATAAGTTCATTTCTACTCCTTGAATTGAACGTGCTAGTCATGTCCTTGTGTATTGCATGACTCTTGACTATATTCAGCATAGTACAAAAGTACAAAAAACTATCTAGGATTGAAGGTTTTTATATGTTTAATGGATTAGACTTTGGTGCCAT
>NZ_PJBM01000183.1:0-11059 GCF_002836075.1 Shewanella sp. GutDb-MelDb
AATCGATTTGTGGTCAATAGAGGGCGTTATGTCGGTAATAGCAATTGGTTTTTTGGTGCTGTTTTTTGGGATCGCTTTTATGGGAATGCCCGATCTTAATCGTACGCTTAAGCTGCACGATAGAGAGCAGTGGAATGCTTTGTTAGGATCTCAAGGTACCTTTATGGCGTCTTTCGATCGGTTAACATTGTTTAGCTGGACCTTGAGTCGTCGGTTTGAGATCTCTGATAATATCGATATTCAGTACGCTGGCCACCAAGCTTTTAAGCAGGCGACTCGGGTTAAATACACCATGTTACTCGGCATATCTCTGATTATTATTGGTTTTATAGCCTCTTTTTTTGGATATTAGTTGGCAGAAGAAAAAAGCCGCAAGCTAAGTTACGTTGCAGCTTTGATGAGCATTTAGTCTACAGCAACCATAACATTGCTTGCTTTAATGATCGCGTAAGCCTCGCCACCCACAACTAGACCTAGTTGTTGACAAGACTTCTTAGTCACAACTGAAGTGATCTCAACGCCAGGCGCCAATTCAATAACAACTTCATTATTAACTGAACCTTCATCGATAGATTTAATTTTGCCACTTAGGGTATTACGTGCGCTGATTCTCATGGATTAATTCCTTTGGTATATGAAGGCTAAATTATACGTTGTAATGGCTTATCTCGATATTTTTAAAGCATAGGCGTTACAATTGTTTGAAGTAAATCGCAAATTGCTAATAAATTGCAATGTTATTTTTACTGATGTGACTTTACTTTTTAAGTGGCTGTTATTAATCGACTAAAAATGTAGCGTAATTGTTTTGTGCTGTATTAGGTTAGCAAGTTTAATTGATTGCCCACGGCAGCTATTCCCTTTGTTATTGACGAGGCTGCTGCCTGCTTTTCCAAAATGTACTCTCTGGCCAGCGCTGCTCCTCACTATAAAAATAAGCTTTTTGAGCGAGATATTGGATGAAGTTATTACCAATATTATTGCGGTATTGGTTGATGGTCTGAGCGTTGTTATCTAACCAATCGACAATCGCATCGGCGGCATCGATACCATTTTTAAGTGCTTTGTAGATCCCTTGTGAACTAATAGGGTCATAGACTGAGGCGGCATCGCCGACGGTTAACCAGTGTTCTGCTGCGGGGGGATTCATTATGGCCGATTGAGCCACCCACGTATGCAAACTGCTTGGGGTTGATTGACTTATAATCGGCTGAATATGTTGCGTGAGCTGCATGGCTTGTTGCCAAGAACGGGGGTCTTTTAGGTGTTTGTCTTTCACAGTTTGAGGATCGGTTGCGACGGTTACTATGACCTTGTTATTGGGCAAGTGAGCTAAATACCACCAGCCATAATCGACGGCTTCAAGCAGTGTCATTTGGCGATAACTGTTTGCAGATATAATGTCGCTAGAGTCAAAGTATGCGCTGACGGCCACCAGTTGATCTTCAATTTTTGCTTTAGCATTAAACTGGCGTGCCACTTTGGCGCTGCGACCCGTAGCGTCGACAATAAAGCGACACCTTAGCTGAGCATTGTTACGCAGCAGGACTTTGATCGGGTAGGCATGTTGCTCACGTACAAGGCTGGCAAAATGGGTGTTTTTTAACAGTGCGCCTCCTCTTTTTTCCACCTGTAAAGCTAAAAATTTATCGAAAGCGCACCGGTTTAAATGCCATCCATGCCCTTGCGGATTAAAGAGATAGTCGTTAAAGCCTAATTGATCACTGCCCCAGCTTGAATAACTGCCTAAGCAGGGAGCGTGTTTTTGTGCTGTAAACGCGTCCCAGATCCCTAGTTTTTCTAACAGTTCACGGCTATCGGGTGGAATGCTCTCGCCGATACGAGGCGCTGTGTAATCACTGGCCTCGATGACGAGCGTATTTTTAACCCCTAGATTGTGCAAAGCAATTGCTGTCGCACAACCCGCGGGCCCCCCTCCGACGATGATGACGTCATAGAGTGGTTTCATCGATTATCCCTTTTTATTGATGGCAGTTTCGTTCCCAGCCAGCATGGGCCAGGGTGTGGGTTCTTTTAGGTTTGGCGTAGCCCCGGTGAGCTTACTTTCAACTTCTAGGTAAACGTTGTCGGGGTAGCTGTTGCCATCGTTAATAGTGGTGGCTTGCACTATTACGCCGATGTCACTCCACTTTTCGAGCATTTGGCGATAATCCCAGAAGCGTCCCGCATTGGCGAGATTGCCGCTATCATCAGGACTATTTTCGCCAGGCACTGTGCCTTGACCTCTGACAGAGTAGCGCTGTGGTGGTAAACCATGGCGGTCTTTCTCTATCTGCAGGTTTTGATAATCTTCGGCGGTGTAAACCGTGACGGGTCGCTGCGCCGGCCATGACCAATACAGGGTTTGCGAGTCTTGAGTATTGGGTGATGATTGATGAATGGCGCAGGAGTTATAGTCTGCATGCCAAGGCAGTGCCATAAACTTGGTGGCATCGCCTGGCTCTAGTCCTAAATACTCGACTTCTTCATGACGCGGGATCCACCCGAGTGTTAGTAAAGGGGTGCCATAGCTGAGTTTTTGGTTGATCACGCCAGCGTAATTGAGCGCTTTATGATGGATCCTAAACGGACCTGCGCCTTGCTGCCAGTCAGTGATATACAGGCTCGGCTCTCGAATGATCCAAGTCATGTCAATGCCAGGACTAAAACGGCCGCCTAAGCAGTTTTGCAGCGTGGCGCGATCAAGGTATTCACCTTGGCCTAGTGGGTTGTCGTTTACCTTTTTATATTGATGATTCGACCAGCAGTGTAAGAAGTGATACTGAGTGACCGTAGGGCTTAAAAACGGTTTTCCTCCTGCTGGGCTTGAATCGCCTAAGGAGAGCGGCATCAGTGGTGCACCGACATCAATCGATTGCGAGCGCCAGCTCGCTTGCTTACCATCATTTGGCTGACGGATATAAGCGAGTCCCGCTAAGATGGTTTCGTCTGGATTATCATCGGCAGTTATGCTGTCCACGCTATTGTGGGCATCAATGGCAAAGCCGGGTAGGTAGGCATTCCATAGCTGCTGGGCGGTGGCTCTAAAAAGCGGTTTAATATGATCATCAAAGGCGGGTTTACAATCAGGGTTAAATTGTCCATCGCTAAATACCGTGGGCTCCAAATTGAGTTCACGTAAGAAGACGTCATACGCTTCGTCGAAAAGTGATACTACATTCAGGGTTTGCGGGGCATAGCTTGGATCTGTCACCACCACCCATCCGCCAAAGGCCGATTCTGTAGTGCCATCGTCAAAAACCAAAGTGGCATCGACTGGGCCGTCAGAGGTGTCGTCAAACCATTGGTCGTTGTTTACCGGGTTATTGAGTAGCGGAATATTGCTAGCATCGAGTTGCCACGCATTACTCCGTCCATAGCCGCCAGCGACAATAAGGCGGCCGTCGCTGTCGGTTTCCATTTCGCCTAAACTTTCGATGCGCCCTTGAGGAGTAATTAGCTTGACTAGTTTCTGGGATTCCTCGGATAGATCGGATTTGTCGGGAAGCTCGAAGTGCATATAGGGAAACGACTGTGGATAATGCGGCAATGGCACTATTTCACCTTTTTGTTCAATGCTTGCGTGCTGTTCTGCGGTGAATTCTGCCTTGCTACAGGGCCCCTTTATTGCTCGGGGGCCAGCATCAATAATGAGTTTTTTCAGTCGGCCAGTATTGTAAGGATCGAGTCCTTCACGGAGGTTTCTTAAGGTGGGAGTTTTACCGTTGTCGTACGCTACCGCGCCATGATCATCGTCATTGGCAAACCAGCTGCATTTCTTGTTGGCTAGATGCACACTCCAAACAATATCGACCACTTTCTTACCGTTAATCACGCTACCGATTTTTATCTCTTCGCCATTTTGGGCTGGGTACTGGTTAACGTCTTTGGAGGGGTAAGCAAAAATACGAAAGCGCGCCGCCTGACGTTTAAATGCGCCGCAGTGGTCGCGAAACTCAGAGCTGTTGATAATGCTGTCTTCAGTGCCGGGGCGAATTGGCAAGCCGCCTGTCGTCATATCGCCAGGTTTACCGGGTTGCGGCATCGCTGCAATAGATTCTGGCGCGAGGTAATACTCATTACTGTTACCTACACGGGCAATACCAATGGCAGGGTGAATTTTAAAAATTGACTGAGTCATGGTTATTGCTCCTGTTGATTTGATTGACTAGAGAAGGTCGGTGGCACACCGTTTTCCCAGCATGCGGCAATAGCTGCACCGACTTTGTACATAGTGGTACCAAATTCGGCTCCAGCACTTTGCTGTACTTGTTCGACCGTTATGCCGTTCTCTTTAGCCAACTGCTGTTGGTAGATGGGGTTAAATACGATGTTCATTAGCTGCAGGAAGTGGCCAAAATGGCTAATGAGGATTTGTTGGTTTTTACGCCCACGCGGGCTGCCGAATGTCAGTGGAAAAGTCGCTGGTAATGCTTGCTTACGTAAATAGGTAAACTTTTGAAAGTGATCCCAGTAGGGTTGAATATCATCGACTTGGTTTTGATATTCTGGCGCTAACAGCTTCTGTTGATAGTCTTCGTAGCGCTGATTAATGGGTTTATCGGCGTCGCAGCAATCATGGGGCCAATCTGCACCTTCGCCTTGTTCGACAATCAAATCAATTAGTCCGCCGACTTGTACTAGCCCTTTGCTACCACTCTTGGTGACGGTGAGCGATATTACGTCTGGATAGGTAGAGGTAAAGTGGGCGACTTGGTTGTTGTCGGCGATGATACATTCACTGAGCATGGCGGCCCCTTCGCGGATTGCTTGATAGACTTCGCCTATCGAGCTGTACTCTGCTGCATTTGGACCTGACGGCGTGGTACTCGATTCACCAGGGCATTCAATAATGCACATAGTGTTAATACGCAGTGCATCCATCGGCCCAATTTCAGTGCTGTATGGGGTATATACATCGGTAGGTCGATTAGGGTTATTCTTAAAATCCAAGTGGGGGACTTTACCACCATAGTGCGGTGATCGAATCAGTAGATCACAGCCATAGGCGTTGGCAATATTGGCCGCACATTGCATGTGCAGCATCTCTTGATTGACGACTGAACGCACTATACGCCTTGCTTCAGATGCTTGGTCGATGACCGAGTACATTGCCGACATGTAATACGGAATGGTATAGAGTTCAACGTCGACAGCCCATTGTAGATGTTCTCTTAGGGCCTCAATAGTCCATGGGTTTTGGCTGGTTATCTTGTTGGGATGCACCATAGTTCGGCTTTTGAGTAGATCTTGCTGCGATCTCATCCCGAGAAATTGAGTAATACTCATAACGTTAGTCCTTTTTCGTTCGCGACATATTCTGCTGTTGTGACACCATAGGGAGTGGGGCGTTTTTGACTGCCGATGAGTTGTAAAAATGGTGGCTGTTCAGTAATGCTTAACATTGAAAATGTATCAGTAGCGGATTGGATTGCCACCGGATTAGAGAGGGGGACTTCTGCCGCCGCCGCATAGGCGCTGGCCATTGCGGTGGCGGCGGAAATAAAGATGACAATTTGTTTTTTTAAATAGCCTTTTTTGATTGGGCTGCGTTGTGTTCTCTTAAAGTACATGACGATATGCTCCATATTGTGTCAGTTGACATCCGGTGTTAACTGGATTGCTTTTTACTCGGTTTACTATTTTTTAATGGTTTAGTTTTAATGATTTAGTGTCGTTAAATTTGGTTAAAAATACCCATCTCTATAAAATACCTGCGCCACATTAACCACAGTTCTTCAATCGTCTGAGCTGTGCCTATTTGCTGTTGAATCAGTTGATCTTTACTGGCTTTGATTGACTGGGTTTGTTGCAGTTGCTTGAGAAAACAATACTGAGTAGCGTTTAAATCAATAATCCCGAGTCGATAGTTTCTTCTAAAGACGGCAGCAAAACTGGGTTCTGGCAATGGCAGCGGCGGTTGTTGGTTGTCGTTACAGCTGCGGTAGTAGTTGCAGATGGGGTAACTTAGCTTAAACACTTGCAGCACTGGGACTAACTGCAGCTGTTGATCCTGGGTCTGTTCGTCTGCTTGGTTTTGCTGCGGATCGGCAGGGTAGCCAGTGGCTTTGGCATCAAATAGATGATTGAGTGCAATTTCGAACTTTGCTAGCTCAATCATAAAGTCTGGCCAATCTTCTTTTATCTCCAGCTCTGCATCTGGTCTAGTCTGCTGCAGAAAATGGGGCAAGTTATCCCCGAGATTATTGAGGGTGTAACTGTTCGAAGGCGATGTCTGTAAATACTGAGTCGCGAACAATGCGAACAGTTCGTCACCGAGTGCATATTTGAGTGTGGGGAATTGACTGGCCATACACTGCTGTAGCCTAAGAATGTAGCTGCGTTGGTAGATCCCAACATGCGCTTGCGCCGACAGTTTGTGTGAAGAGACGATCTCATTACTGATGAATGCATTTAACGCTGGCTGCATTGGCTGCGTCAGTGCATCCAGCATACTTTGCTGTATTTGGGGCAAATTTTGCGGCGTTAAACTGCTCATTTAATACCTTGAGTTGCGGCTAAATGAGGCTTTGAAATCATAAAGTCAATGGGGTTTGAAACAGCAGCAGTGCTAATTTCGGTCTCATTGATATGGGGTTCGGTAATGATGTTTGAGATGTTGCTCATATACTGTTTAGCTTTGAGTAACTCTTGATGATAGGCAGAGAACGTGGGGATATTGCCATCCCACTCTAAGCAGGTGGCACAGCCTTGGGTGCGTTGCCAAGCCAAATTAAACAGTTGCCACACAGCATTTGTTACCGGGCTGTCGTGCGTGTCTATGATGTAGTCACCGCAGTGCTGGTGGCCTGCGAGGTGCATCTGCACTATTGATTGATGCGGTAGGCCTTCGATGTACTCAATAGGGTCGAAATCATTATTGAAAGCTGACACAAATACATTGTTGACGTCGAGTAACATACCGCAACCCGTTTGAGCGGTGAGCGCGCTAAAGAACTCCCACTCTGGTATGTGCGATTGGGTGTAACTTAAGTAGGTACTGGGGTTTTCTAGCACGATAGGCCGTTGTAAAAACGATTGCACTTGATCAACACGCTGACATACGTGACGAAGTGCTTCTGCGGTCAGTGGCAGGGGCAACAAATCGTGGCTATTGAGGCTTAAGGCGCCAGTCCAACATAGATGGTCACTCACCCAAGCGGGTTGCACTTCATCAATGAGTTGCTTTAACCGTTTAAGGTAGGTGAAATCTAGCTCGTCAGTACTGCCAATAGACAAAGATACACCATGCATTACTATGGGGTAATCTGCTGCTATCTGTCTGAGAACGTGGCGCGGACGTCCACCTGAATCCATAAAGTTTTCTGAGATAATTTCAAACCAATCGACCTTGGGTTTATTATCTAAAATCTCATTAAAATGCTGGCTTCGAAGGCCAAGGCCCAAGCCCAAATTTGGGCTTGCCTCGGTTTGACGATGAAAGTTAGGCATCATTATCTCTGATTAATCGTCGTTGAGTTTGTTGTTAGTGTTGCTGCACTCAGATTCAGCAAGTGTTTTAGAGCGTGATTCAATGCTACGTTCTACCAGTTCTTGAGTGTTCTGGGCTGGGTTATTAAACCCAAAGGAGCAGGATTTATCACCTGAATTGCCGCAAGAGTCATATTCACCAAATGACTCTAGCCATGCTTGAGGCGGGCCCGCGGGGAAAGGCGCTTGGCCTACATTACGACGAGATTTGTCCATGCGTTGTTGAAATAGTTCTCTAGCAAGTAACCAAACACTGTTGTTTTTATTCGCGCCGAGGGTACTGAAACGTTCTGCTTGAATGGGGGTGGCGCAACTTCCTTGCCATGAGCAGTCATTAGCGCCAGGTTTACACTGTTCTGCTGCATCACCAAATAAGCCACAGCCACCTTGCCCTGCACAGTTATTAAGCGTGTGGCACACATGAGTTTCTGTTGCGCAGTAGCCAGTGCCAGCGCAGGTATTGGTACCAAATCTGTCATGTCCACGGCAGGCATTTAACCCCATACAAGCATGTAACTCCAATGGTGTTGCTGTATTGGGCATATTTTTGTTTATAGGCTGGCTACCGCAACCATGACTTTGGATCTTATCGTTTAACTTAGACATTTCGTTATCCTCAATAGGGTTGGGTTAAGCCATTAATGGGGTATTTGATGGCTCAAGAAAGCCTTCTAAGGAGACATTGGGTAGGTCGAGAATACGCTGCTCAATGTAAGCTATCTTGTGAGTGCCCCCGACAGCTTGATTAAACAGTTCGATGATCTGTGACTTAGGACTAGAGGCATTGCTAAATCGATATTCTTCAAAGGTAGCGGTGGCAGTGTATTGCTGACCATCGGCGGCTATATACTTAAAGCCTGTCATTTCGCCGCAGAGCGAACTTAAGATCCAAAGCATGCTCTTATGGATCCCAAACATAAATATTTCGAACTGAGTGTGCTCGTCTGCGCGGTAGCAGGCCTGCGACATAATGAACAGATAGCTGTACATTGCATTGGTGAGGTTCGATACGGCTTGGATCGTGGCGGGGTAGTCAGGTGTTTCGGCGTTATCGGCAAAGTTGTAGACAAAATATTGCTCAACGTCCATCTTATCGCCAAATATGTTTTTAAACTCGGCGTTGATATTGATCAGCTCTTGTTGAAGTTGGTCAAATTTATAGTAGTGCGCGAGCTCATGTTCGGAATTATCATCATATCCGGTGCCAGCCCCTTCCCCTTGTTCCACAATGATCGCCAGCGCTGCTAGTGCACTGGCTTGGTCAACAACATGGATTAACCCCCCTGCATCGGCGGCATTTTCGTATACGGGGTTATGTTGTTTGTCGTAATAGATGGTGTCGATATTATTCTGTGCGTAGTAGCCACGGTTGGGAATAAGCTGCGGCCGTTCTGAGTCATAATATCCCTCATGGCAATAATACTCTTTGATACAGTCTTCAATGCCTTGATAGAAGAGCCCAATGGTGAGGTAAGGGATCGCTGTAACCTGCTTTAAATTCTTGTCGAAAGGTTTGGGGCTTTCAATCTTTTTGAAGGTTTCCAACTGCTCAGTGCTTAATTTCGCTCGATTGATAGGAAACTCTGGCTCGTGACCAGGAAGATAAGCAGGCCATTCACTTGGCGCTTGCCCCACCAGAACGGGGTTACCGAAAAGAGATTGTTTCACATTGGCAGAGAGCGACATATGCAGCATCTCCTCCACAACAACACTCATGATATTTGCGCCAGCTTTATTGGCAAAAACCATAATCTTGGCGGAAAGTTCCAGTGCTTGCTCCTGTGCTTTTTGTTGACAGGTTCCTTTTTTAATCAACAGCTTAGTGAATTCTTTTTCTAAATAGTCTTGTTTTGGCGTTCGATTGATAGAGTAGTAGGTTGATAAGTAGGCCGGAATGGTGGCGATTTCGATACCGATTGCTTGTTGCAGGGCTTCTTCCAAATTACCTTTAGTGATTTGAGTGATACCATCACCCATAATTGCTTGTGCCATTGTTAATTCCTTTTATACATTGCTAATTAAATTCATCTTAAAAAGTGTTTAGGCTTCTGCTGTTATTTTGGCTATGTCGAATGTTTGATCCGCTAGCGAGATAGAAGTCATTAACTAAAACTTAGGACATATTTGGCTTAGCAACCTTTCGGTAATCTTCTATTAAAATATTTTGATTATTAATCAGTTGGCTACTTCGTGCTTGAGTTGAGTCTTACGTTATTACTTAATGCAATTGGTATTGGTGTTCTGCCGCGGCATGTGGGGGCAAGGGATGTAGCGCATGTATTTTAATGCGCTACACGTTGGGCGTTAACCAATGGCTGGCGTGTGACCGCTGTGGGTTCTTTGTAAGTTTTTTAACAGCATATAGATTGACGTTGTTGTTAACACAAAGCCTAAATACAGTATTAAAGAGTGGGCTGAACGGCTACTGTGCTCGGCGACGATAGGACCGAATACTGATCCAACACTATAACTGAGTAGCATTAACTCGGTTGCAGCGACAATTTTTTCAACCTCTAAAGCATCGCAAGCTAGCGTGATTGCAATGGGGTAAAGCGCAAAGCAACTGGCACCTAAAACAAAGTAACTGATGCTGACTAGTGCAATCGAATTCCCCTCTAACACACCGACAATGCCTGCCGTTCCCAGTAAACAAAACTGTGCCATTAACAGGCTTTTACTGACTCTGATGGATAGATAACTCACCAGAGGTTGAATAAGCATGCCGCCCAGAATGATCAGCGCCATTAAAAATGCGGTTTTTTCAGTACTGCCAAGTTGGGTATTGATGTAGGTCGGCATCAAGCCATAAATAGGCCCAAGTAGCATACCTGAGACCAAGCAACCAATAATGGCTGGTGTGCTGATCTTTCTTGCTTGTCGAAGGCTAATTTTTTGGTGTTCAATAACCGCTGGCTGACCTGTTTTAATCAATAATGGTGGCAAAATAGCAATGAACAATAAACCGATAACACATATAAAAGGCGTTAATCCGCTGATACCAACAGGCCCGATGGCAAGTTGCCCTAATGCGCTACCGCCATAAAGGGATGTCATATATAAGCCTAAGCGCTTCGCTCTTTGTTTAGCGCTATCAGCCATCAACAACCAAGACTCTACGACCACGAAGACACCAGCCACCGCAATACCAGCGATAAAACGTGCTGCTAGCCAAACCCAAGCGGTTGGAAAAATTAGCATGAGTACTATGGTGAGAATTAGCAGTGATAGAAACATCACTAATGCGATACGGTGACTTGTTCTGCTAATGACTGACTGAATACAGGTGGTGCCGACTAAGATCCCTAAATAGAAAATACTTGCAAGCCAAGCAATGAGTGATGTGTCTATTTCGAACGACGTTAAAGACAAAGGGATAAGGCTCATGAGAAAGCCTGATGCAATAGCGAAAAAAGCCAGACCTGTCACCGGAGTGAACGTGCTGTTTTCTGATGTTTTAAAGGCAGATTTATCCACCTTGTACTCCTTAAAGTTATTCTTTTGCATGTTTGAATGCAAATTTGAGGCAGCGGATTTTATGCCTTTTCTGGGCAAAGTAAAGTTTATTTTT
>NZ_PJBM01000184.1:0-11026 GCF_002836075.1 Shewanella sp. GutDb-MelDb
TTGATCTTCGTCATTACCTGCGATCGTGACATGTTTAGACTGATAAACCGTGAAGTCAATAATTGTAGGCAAAGCCGTGAGTACCAACCAAATCAAACAAATGTTATCCGATATAGAATCGGAGTTAAGGCAGAAGATTGGTGCGCACCCAGATATCCAAGCCAAGCTAATGGACAAGCATAATTATTCCCTTTGTGAGCTCATTGAAATAATGACTCAAGCTCACTTATGCGATAACCCATTATTTTTTAAGTTGATGCAACTCGATGCAGCTTGTTGCCAACTGGACATTGGTTTGTATGGCGTGTGCTCTGATTGTGAATCTGAAATCGAAGCAGAACTGTTAGTCGCTAATCCACTTGAACAGCGATGTTTAAGCTGTACTAGCCAATATAAACGCGAACATCGTCAAGAGTTAAGACTAAACCATTAACTCTTGTCTATTTACTTCTTAGAGCATTCGTTGGCTCTTACAAAAAAACCTCCAATTAAGGAGGTTTTTTAATGTCTAAATCTTACTTAAATAACTATTTTTAGAACTTAACACTTGCTCTTACGAAGAAGTAACGACCTAGTACATCATAAGTGTACGGATCGGTATTTGAATCGTTGTTACCAGTGTAGTACGGTGGCTCTTCATCTAGAATGTTGTTAACGCCGCCCGATAGACGAACTGTATTTGTTACATCATACGTTGCTGATAGATCATGATAAACAATTGAGTCAACTGAAGGAGCATAACAACCTGCTGTATCATCTTTACAAGCAAATGAATCCATGCCGTCGATATAACGCGCTTCGTATGTTGCAGACCAATCATCGCCTGACGCTTTTAAGTTAAAGTTTGTTTTGAACTCAGCGTAAGCACCTACACCACCAGTGATGTAACCTTTATAGTCAACAGCGTTACCGTCTTGGTCAAATTCTTCATATTTATCAAGAATCGACGTATCAAGACCTGCTTTCCAATCTAGTCCTAAGCCTTCGAAAGCGTAAGCAACATTGATATCGTAACCAGCAGTGTTAGTTTCACCAATGTTTTGTAAACCATTATCAAACTTAATACGGCCTGTAGCATCGATTGAGATATTAGATGCTTGACATAAAGCGGTACCTGTATTGATCGTGCTACCGTTTGCATCTAAACACTGATTAGCAATGTAGTTTGAATCAACTGAAGTAATTGTGTTTGAGATTGCAATATCATAGTAATCAAGAGTAAACGATAAACCGTCAACAAAATTTGGCGAGTAAACTAAACCAACAGTTGTGATATCCGCTTCTTCTGGTGTTAGTAGTGGGTTACCACCAACGGTCACTTCTGCTTGAGTTTGCTCTGTTGCAGGGTGAACAATTTGATCAAATGATGGAGACTTACCACCAAACAACTCATCTACTGTTGGTGCACGGAATGCAGTAGATTGACCACCACGGATCATTAAGTCATCAAATACACGCCAAGTTAAACCCACTTTCCAAGTATTATCAGAACCAAATGTGCTGTAGTCGAAATAACGCATTGCTGCACTTAAATCTACTTGCTGTGCTAATGGTAAATCGCTTAGTAATGGAATCGCAATTTCTGCATAAACTTCATTAACATCAAAAGAACCAGCTGTAGCTTCAACACGTGGATCGTTCGCTAAACCTTGAGCAGTTAGTGAATCTGGCGTGTAATGTGCAGATTCTTTACGGTATTCGTAACCCGCTGCAAAGCCCATAGTACCCGCTGGCAAATCAACAATATCACCAGAAATTGTTGCTGAAGCAATATCTAACTCACTGCCACCGCTATTTACTTCAGTGTAAATAAATGGAGCAATGCTTTCGCCTTCCCAAGAAGACTGAAGGAATGGGTCAAAATCACCTTCTAAAACAGCGTCATTGATTGAACCGATGTTATGCAAGTTAGCTAGGGTGTCTACAGAATCGTTCTTACCTTTGTTGTAAGAGGCGTCCCATGTCCAACCATTAGCAAACTCACCTTCTAGACCAACTACAACACGAACTGTATCAACAACTTGTGAGAAATCACGAGAACCTGATTCAACCATACGACGACCATAGCTTAATTCTTCACCTGCTTTTACCCAAGGAAGAAGGTCATCGGTCATGAAACCGCCAGCTGCCTTAGGCTTATATTCCCAAGCAGAATTATTCCAAATTGGCTGTGGAGCCATTTGTTGTTCAGACCAACGCTTAGAGTACATAGCCTCAGAGAAGAATGTGATGGTATCAGATAGCTCGTAAGTACCAGAGAAAGACAGGTTCAAACGCTCCATAGGAGTATATAAGTAGCTATCTTTAGCGTAGTTATATTTATCATCATTTTTAAAATCATGGTATTCACCACCACGACCACTTAAATCAGCTTCGGATTTTCCATCAAAGTATTTAAATTTTGCTTTGCCTTCGCCATTGTCAACGTATTCACCATACTCACCAGAATCACCAATAGCATACTCTTTATCAGGACCTGTCGGAGTAATACCAAAGTTCATGTCTCCCCAGACATGCCCACCTTGTGCGTATGAACTACCACCACAATAAAGACTCTTATCTCCAGCAGCCCCTGTTTCAGCGATTGGACAATTAGAAAAATCACGATCTGCTTGGCTAGCTTCACCACGTTTAGTGTACTGAGCATTGATGACAACGTTACCTTTATCGAACGTATTGCCTATTGTAAAATCAATGCTTGATTCATCTGCATCCCCATGACCTGACATACCTGTTTGCACGTTCATTTCAAAGCCATCAAAATCACGCTTCAAAATCACGTTAACAACGCCAGCGATGGCATCCGTTCCATAAATAGCTGAAGCACCATCTTTTAGCACTTCAACGCGTTGGATCATCGATACTGGAATGGTATTCAAATCAACAGTTGATGCTGCGCCCGTTCCTGATGCAATCATACGACGGCCATTGACCAACACCAAAGTACGGTTTGAACCTAGACCACGTAGGTTGATACTTGCATCACCACCTGAACCGTTGTTAACGGCCGCGTTCACCATCGCACCGCCCGTTGACGTCATTTGCTGCAGTATGTCATCAATAGAGGTTGCGCCAGATGCAAGAATTGCAGAGGCATCAATAACCGTGACTGGGCTAGATGTTTCCAAATCTGCACGTTTAATACGTGAACCGGTAACTTGAATTCGTTCTACTTTCTCTTCTGCTGTATTTCCTTCAGCAGCATCTTCTGCTAAAGCAAATCCAGATAAGGCAACACTACTAGCAGCAATAGCAATAAAGCTTTTACGTATTGCACTTGCAGTTAAGGTCATTGAGTTCATATATTTCCCTTCAAATTTCAACACTAAGTGTGAAAATAGTTATATTTTTTATTTTATTATTAATAAGAAGTTATTTCTTATCCCTTATACTGTTAAATATAACCAATAGTGTCAACAGTTATTACATACACACAACGTAGATGATATAAATTGATACAAATCACAAAAAACAAACGGAACAATAATGATATAAAAATAAATAAAATCATCGACTTAAAATAAAACAGTCAAAAGCAGGTTAATATACAACCAGATGTTACAAAATAGTGTTTAAAATTACCATTTCGCAACCTAATATTAACAATTCAAATTGTTAATGTAAAAGATCAAAACGAAATAACACAAATATGACAGCTACATACAGAACATTTGAACAAGTAAAAACTTAAAACCACAAACATTACAATAAACAAATAAATATACAAATAATAAACATAATTAATACAAATTAAATACATAGCTGATACATTTTACACATTACGGATACTAGCTACATGATAATGTATCAGCGATATCAGTAGTGTTGACACTCTCAGTTTTATATTAACAACCAATAAATCAAACATTACTAATATTAAGTGTCAAGCTGCTTTTGTTTTACATTCTTAATATATGAAATAGCACGGACACTCTTACTTCAACAAAGCTGACTGCTCAGTTACCAATAAAGCCTCCTTATCCGTTGTTACCTTAAGATTTCCTATTCTAATTTTGGACACATAAGCCCCTCAACCACATGCATAGGTCAAAGGAGGAAAGGACAGGCTTTTTGATACTATACGTGCTTAACCGGTGAACGTTATAGATACGGTTTAGCCAGCAGAAGCCAAAACAGAGTAATATATGAACCGCTAGGTAGTTGAATGATTGAATGATTGAATGATTGAATGATTGAATGATTGAATGATTGAATGATTGAATGGTTGAATGGTTGAATGGTTGAATGGTTGAATGGTTGAATGGTTGAATGGTTGAATGATTGAATGGTTGATTTTGCCGCCACGACCTCTGGGGATGAGCAGTCACCTTGAATAAGGTGCTATACCCGCCATTGAAAGGTAGTATCCCAGCTGAAACTATTGAGCGACAAATAAAAAAGGAGCCATAAGGCTCCTTTTCTTAAATCTTAGCTACGTCTCAAATTAACGAGTACGTGGGCAAAGCTCTTCAGTGCTGAAGAAGTATGCTACTTCACGCTCAGCAGATGCAACTGAATCAGAACCGTGTGCCGCGTTCTCATCAATGCTTTCAGCGAAATCTGCACGGATAGTACCTTCCGCAGCATCAGCTGGGTTAGTAGCACCTAAGATTTCACGGTGTGCAAGAACAGCATTTTCGCCTTCAAGAGTCTGAACCATGATAGGACCAGAAGTCATGAATGCAACTAGTGCACCGAAGAAAGGACGTTCGCTGTGCTCAGCGTAAAAGCCTTCAGCTTGTTCTTGGCTTAGGTGAACCATTTTAGAAGCGATGATTTTCAGGCCAGCAGTTTCAAAACGGTTGTAGATAGCGCCAATGTGGTTTTTTGCAACAGCATCAGGCTTAATGATAGAAAAAGTACGTTCGATAGCCATGAAAAGCTTCCTTCTTAAATAAACGGGTTTTTAATTTCGCGCGGATTATACGAAATTAATGCCTAATTGCCTACCCTTATAGTGCTATCAAATAGAGATAAGTCGTATTTAGAAATGCATAAAAGCCAATCAGATCACAGTTCATAAGTGAATGCCTTAAAAATTGGCTTCTGATTTAATCATTTAAGTGATGAGTTAAGCCGCTATTAGTAGTATTTACTTGTGCTTTTTCACCCATATAAAGCCTGCGGCAATCACAACTAACAATGCCAGTGCGGGTGCAATATCCATAAAGTGATGGAACAACCCAACGCCGCCATGACCTTCATGTGCAAATGCTAAGGTTGGAGTGAGTAATGATAAGGTGAGTATTAGAAACTTGCTCATATTGACGTTCCTTTGATGAATGGCTGAAACATATCACTTTTACCACTTTGCGTAGTAAAGTCATAACAGTGATGTAAGCCTAAAATCAAACACGGAAGGTGAACTTGATGTTGATCAATCCTACGTTTATTTCACTTATTAGATGTCAACTTACATGATTTAGATCACAACAGCTTGAACAAGTAATGACAATTAGTCTCACTTTTCATCAATCCAGTGAGCTTGAATTGCTTCTAAAATACGTTCATTACAATGGTCCGGATCGTCTTCAAATGTTTCAAGCTTTATCACCCAATCACATAGTTCGGTAAATCGAATAGATTCAGGGTTAACATCTGGATAATTTTCCAGTAGCGCTAATGCGATCTCTTGCGAATCAATCCATTTAAGTACCATATCCGACTCCAACGATTCAACATGATCTAAGTATAAACCAAACTCTTTATGGTGAAGGAAATTGTGGCATTAATACTAGGGGCTCTTGATCTTTCGAGCTTAGTTTTTGTTCGAATTCAATGATTTTAGTACAAGGCTTGAGCGATGATGCTTAGCTGGCTAAGCGAAAAGCTCGTAACGCATTCTAGCCATAAAAGACTAAAAGTATTGAAACGGACCCGAAGGGCCGCGCTTCTTGGCTATTTTTACTGTGTTGTAGGCTATTTGTGGAGAATGACTAAACGACATAGCCTCCGCCTTGTCAAAATAGCCAATAAACTGCGGCAAAAACAACCGTGAAAGATCAAAAGCCCCTTAACTTTTTGCAAAAAAAACCAGTAGACAAGCTACTGGTTTATATTTTGTAGTGACAGCCTACTGACTTTCACTCACCATATTAATAGTGTACTTCGGGATATCAACAACCAAATCAGATGCCGGCACTTTAGACTGGCACGAAAGACGGCTTTCAGGCTCTAAGCCCCATGCTTTATCAAGCATGTCATCTTCCAGTTCGTCACTTGGTTCAAGTTCATCAAACCCTTCACGGATAACAACGTGACAGGTTGTACAAGCACAAGACTTCTCACAAGCGTGTTCTATGTAAATACCGTTACGCAAAGCAACGTCTAATACCGTTTCACCTTCATTGGCTTCTACAACTGCACCATCTGGGCATAATTCTTCATGCGGTAAAAATACTATTTGTGGCATATTGGGACCTATATATTGTCAACGGACTGGCCTTTGAGTGCCAGTTTGATTGAATTATCCATACGCTTAGCAGCAAAATCCTGCGTTACGGTATCTAATGCTTCGATTGCTTTTTCGATAGCATCGGTGTCTTGTTCACTCGCTAGCTGCGCTAACGAAGCCATAAAGTGCTTAATTGAAACGAGTTCATCAGCCGTGAGCAGTTGACTATCTTTGCTCAGAGCGGCATTAAGTGATTCTAATACTCTCGCAGCTTCGACCTGTTTTTCAGCTAACATACGGCGGGTAATATCTTCCTCCGCATTTGCCATTGAATCTCGTAGCATCGCGCCGATTTCAGTATCCGATAAACCAAATGACGGCTTAACCTGAATGCTCGTTTTAACGCCTGTGGACTTCTCCATTGCCGTAACACTAAGCAATCCATCCGCATCGACTTGGAATGTCACACGAATATGAGCAGCCCCTGCGGCTAATGGCGGGATCCCGTTAAGCGTAAATTTAGCCAATGAGCGACAATCAGCAACGAGTTCTCGTTCGCCTTGCACTACATGAAATGCCATGGCAGTTTGACCATCTTTAAAAGTGGTAAACTCTTGAGCACGAGCCACTGGGATAGTGGTATTACGAGACACCACCTTTTCAACCAATCCGCCCATGGTTTCAACGCCTAATGATAGCGGAATAACATCTAATAGTAGCAAGTCTGACTCAGGCTTATTACCCACTAAAATATCAGCTTGAATACCTGCACCAATAGCGACAACACGGTCAGGGTCAATTGATGTCAAAGGACTTTTCCCGAAGAAATTAGCCACTTCTTCTCGAACCAATGGTACTCGAGTTGAACCACCTACCATGACCGCTTCCAACACGTCTTCCTTGCTCACATCAGCATCGCGCAGTGCACGACGACAACTTGAAACAGTTTTCTTCACTAGCTTGCTGATCATGCTGTCAAAAGTCGCACGAGAAACCGTTAACGACAGCTCAAATCCATTATCATCGACAACGCTTGCCGTCGTGGTATCGCTATCCGTTAATGCTTCTTTAACGCGACGAGCTTCTATTAGCAATTTACGACTTAAGCTCGCACTAATTTCTGCTAGTGACCACTCCTGCTGGAAGTAACTTTGTAGCATATGGTCAAAATCATCGCCACCGAGCGCAGAGTCGCCACCCGTTGCTAATACTTCAAATACCCCTTTGTTCAAACGAAGAATAGAGATATCGAATGTGCCGCCGCCGAGATCATAAACAGCAATGATTCCCTCTTTACCTGAGTCCAATCCATAAGCGATTGCCGCTGCCGTCGGTTCATTTAATAAGCGCAGCACTTTAACACCAATTAATGAAGCTGCATCTTTAGTACCTTGACGCTGTGCATCATCAAAATAGGCCGGCACGGTAATCACCACGCCTTCTAAGGTACCGCCAAGTGACGCTTCAGCACGCTGGACCAGCGGTCTTAAGATTTCTGCAGAAACTTGTACAGGGTTAACTTTACCCTGAGGTGTTACAAAGATAGGCAGCCCGTGCTCACTCGCTTCAAAAGCATAAGGGAACGTTTGGCTACCAGATTTAATATCTTCTAGGCTACGGCCCATGAAACGCTTAACCGACACAATGGTGTTTTGTGGGTCTTGAGCTGAAAACGCTTCAGCTTCACGTCCAACAAAGATTGCATCTTGGGTATATCGAACAACTGACGGCAATGAATGAAGATTGCTCTCATCTGCTAAGGTGCCAGCCACGCCGCTTCGAACGGCAGCAACAAGCGAGTTGGTTGTGCCTAAATCAATGCCCACTGCGAGACGGTGTTGGTGGGGAGCTGCGGTCAGTCCAGGCTCTGCTATCTGCAAAAGTGCCATATATATCCAACTTAAAAAAATGTTGGCTCAAGGTTATTGAGCCAACAGAATTATAAAATAAAAACCAGCGGGCTAATCTAAGAGCGCGTCTTCCACTCTTGCCAACTCGTCTTGTAATTTTGCCATAAACTTAAGTTTACGAATTTGGTCCGCTGCCTGCAAATGATCAGATTCCAAATCACTCAGCAGTAACACTTTTAGCGCTGCTGTGATCGGCTTTGCAAACGCATCAAAAGAAGCATAAAGCCCTTCTATTTCCGCTTCAGGATCATCACTATCGCCAATCTCTTCAAGAGATTCTCGCCATTCGATCTGCTGCATTAAAAATTGAGTATCTTTAAGCGTAGTAGACTCGTGACTCAACTCTAACCCTTTAAGGGCCAATAAGTGCTCAGCGCGTTGGATTGGGTTTTTCAATGTTTGAAAGGCATCATTGATTTGTGCAGTACGTTGTACTGACAAGCGTTTATCTTGTTCACTTGCGTTAGCAAATTTGTCGGGATGAACCGCCCTTTGCAGATCGCGATAGCGCTCTGCAAGGATGGCGGTGTCGACATCATAGGAAGGAGATAAACTAAACAGCTCAAAATAATTCATAGTTTAACTTTCAAAGCTTATACGGTAAAACTTTCACCGCAACCACATTCACCTTTCGCATTAGGGTTGTTAAATTGGAAACCTTCGTTAAGGCCTTCTTTAATGAAGTCCAACTCAATCCCTTGAAGATAGATAAAACTCTTAGCATCAATGATGATCTTTACACCATCGATATCATATAGTTCATCGTCATCATTCAAATCATCAACAAACTCCAGTATGTAAGCCATACCAGAACAGCCTGATGTTTTTAGCCCTAAACG
The DNA here is from genome assembly GCF_002836075.1 of Shewanella sp. GutDb-MelDb. NCBI lineage: Bacteria > Pseudomonadati > Pseudomonadota > Gammaproteobacteria > Alteromonadales > Shewanellaceae > Shewanella > Shewanella sp. GutDb-MelDb. The sequence continues at coordinate 9,144 of NZ_PJBM01000184.1, forward strand.
TAAGCCTAGACCTTTGCCGCGGCTAACCAGAAAGCTCTTAACTCGGTCTGCCGCTGCGGGAGTGATACTAATTGCCATCTTAACTCCAGGTATTACTTCGATTGCTTTGTTTTATACTCATCCAGAGCAGCTTTAATGGCATCTTCAGCCAAAATCGAACAATGAATTTTCACAGGTGGTAACGCAAGCTCTTCAGCAATGTCGGTGTTTTTAATTGCACCGGCTTCTTCAACTGTTTTGCCTTTTACCCATTCAGTGACTAATGAACTAGACGCAATCGCGCTGCCGCAACCGTATGTCTTAAACTTAGCATCTTCGATAATCCCATTATCATTAATGCGCAGTTGTAGCTTCATTACATCGCCACAGGCAGGTGCACCGACCATTCCAGTGACAACTGAGGTGTCGTTTTTATCAAACGAACCAACGTTGCGTGGATTCTCATAATGATCTATTACTTTTTCGCTATAAGCCATGATACTACTCCAGTTTATCTATTCGTTAAGGTTAGTGGTGTGCCCACTGAACTGAGTCCAGGTCAATACCGTCTTGGAACATTTCCCAAAGCGGAGACATTTCCCTTAAGTTACCAATAGATTCTTTAATTGTTTCTATTGCATGATCGATCTCTTCATCAGTCGTAAAGCGACCCAATGAGAATCGAATCGAGCTATGAGCCATTTCGTCATTTAAACCAAGAGCACGAAGCACGTAGCTAGGTTCTAAGCTAGCAGAAGTACATGCAGAGCCTGAAGAAACAGCAAGATCTTTAAGCGCCATCATCAAAGACTCACCTTCGACAAAGTTAAAGCTGACATTTAAACTACCGCAATATCTTTGGTTCATATCGCCATTGATATAAGTCTCTTCAATGTGATTGATACCATTCCACAACTTATCGCGTAGACGACGAATGCGCTCGTTATCTGATTCCATATCAGTTTTTGCGATAGCAGCCGCTTCACCGAAACCAACAATCTGGTGCGTAGCTAATGTGCCACTGCGCATACCACGTTCATGACCACCACCGTGCATAGCCGCTTCTAAACGAATGCGAGGCTTACGGCTTACATATAATGCACCGATACCTTTAGGGCCATACATCTTGTGAGCAGAAATAGACATCAGATCAACTTTTGTCTTTCGCACATCTACTGGAATTTTGCCCACACTTTGAGCTGCATCAACATGGAATACAATTTTACGTGAACGACAAAGTTCACCAATTGCATCGATGTCTTGGATCACACCAATTTCGTTGTTAACATGCATAATGCTGACAAGTAACGTGTCTTCACGCATTGCCGCTTCGATCATAGCAATTGGAATAAGGCCGCTAGGCTCTGGCTGAAGGTAAGTAACCTCATAACCTTCACGCTCAAGTTGACGGCACGTATCTAAAACGGCTTTATGTTCTGTTTTACTGGTGATGATGTGCTTACCCTTCTTCTGGTAGAAGTGAGCAACACCTTTAATCGCTAGGTTGTCAGACTCTGTTGCGCCGGACGTAAATACGATTTCACGCGGGTCGGCATTGATCAGGTCTGCAATCTGGTTACGAGCAATATCAACAGCTTCTTCAGCTTGCCAACCGTAACGGTGAGAACGAGACGCTGGATTACCAAAAATGCCGTCCATAGTCATGCACTGCATCATTTTTTCTGCCACGCGAGGATCAACCGGCGTCGTCGCAGCATAATCTAAGTAGATAGGTAGCTTCATCACACACTCCGTACTTTGTGGTAGCCATTGTGCTACCACTTACAACGTACAAAAAATTATTTTATGTTAATAACAGAGACCGCTAAACGCTGATTCTCTGTTCCTGCTGCAATTTGTCTTGTTTAACTGAGATAAATTGCACATCTCTTTTTCGCATCAAT
>NZ_PJBM01000185.1:0-10946 GCF_002836075.1 Shewanella sp. GutDb-MelDb
AGCATACAAGATACTAAGTTAAGAGGTGCGGACTATTGGACGCACAGGATCAGTGAGCAGGAGATGCCTGCACTATGCTCGACAGTTAAAACGTTAGAAAAACTGGCTAAAGATGATATTTCTTCGCTGGCGATATTAGGTCAAAGCGTGATGCATGATAACGCGCTTACATCGCGAATTTTACGGGTGGCCAATAGCGTCACCTACAGTAAAGGCATCACTCAGGTGACCACGGTCAGTAAGGCGGCGGTAGTACTGGGTTTTGATGCGATAAAGAATATCTGTATTACTGCAAAGTTACTGAGTAGCCTACTGGAAACTGAAGGTTTGTCTGAAGGGGTTTATAAACGTCTACTGGGTTTAATGGCGCAGGCTTTTCAGGCGGCGATGTTAACCAAAATGCTGATGCACGATCATGATGAGGAGTTGCAAGAGGAGGTCTTTATCGCTTCACTTCTTTATCATATCGGAGAGAGCGCTTTTTGGGGGACTGGTTGTGCAGAAACCTTAGTGTTAGACGCCAAGCTCAATAAATGCCAATCGACAGTGGAGCGTGACAAGGCTGTTAGGGAGGTTTTAGGCACTAGCTTTCAACAACTTTCAGCCGGTATAGCTCGTAGCTGGGGGTTAGGCAGTGTATTGATAAAATCGCTTAGTCAGCCTGATGAACGTACCCCTGAAATTCGCAGTATCTTTCTTGCCAACAAACTTAGCCAGCTTCTGTCGCAAACACCGCCATCGATACTGGAATTATCTAAACGCTTAAAACAAACCGCCAATATTTTAAATATTGAAATTGATGAATTAAAAGCGCGCATGATCCGCTGTCATAAAGCCACAGAAATCATGGCGGATGCTTACGGCGCCCATGTATTAATTGATTTTTTACCAGATGTAAACCAACTTATTCTTGAGCACAATGTCCCTGAGCCTCAGCCTGTAATAAGAGCTGCCGATGTGTTTGAACAGTTAAAGTGTCTACGGGCATTAACGCAATGTGCGTTGAACAAGGCTGATTTCAACCAGGTCTTGTCGATAACGCTTCAGGGAGTGTTAAAAGGTGTGGGGGTTGACCGATGTGCGGTGTTGTTGCTCACCCCAAACCGCAAGGCATTGCAGCCGCGTATCGTATTAGGCGACGGTGCAGCTGAGATGAAAAACAATTTTACTATCGATCTCAATGGAGATAAAAATCTGTTTCAAGAGTCTATTCAAATCAAGAGTGCGCTGTTTGTTGATAATCCACATTCAAGTAAATGGCGGCTTTATATGGATGATACATTAAGGGCATTGACGTCACCTTCAGGCTTTATGGTTGCGCCCTTGATTATGAACCATACGGTGATTGGCGTTTTATATGCCGACAAAGACACTTCAGGAAGGCGCTTGAGCAAAGAGGATTTTGTAGGTTTTAGCCATTTTGCTGAACTTTCCAATGTCTGTTTTTCTGCTGCAGTTAAGTAGCCTTTTTACTTTTTACTTTTTACTTTTTTAGTTGGCGCTCTCAATGTTAATTGGGACGTGTACCCCCATACTCTAAAGCGCTATCGTTATGCTAAGGGGCGTCAGCTGCAATTATTTGCGTTGTAATCGATTTTGCAATGTCATTTGGAATGGGAAAGCTCAAATGATATTGGGCAATTTTCCAACCCTGTTCAGTCTTTATCAAAGTGCCTGTGCCACGGCTCACTCCGTAAGATGCGCTATTAAGAATTTCATCAAACCAGATAACCTCCCCATGCTGAGTCATTACTCGGCTGGTTAAGTCATAACGCCAACCTTTTGTGGGTCGCGCATATTGCTCAAATGTCGCCTTATCCCAGTGTTCATTGACATCTGTACCGATAAATATGCCATTGTCAGCGTACAGGTCAAAATAGTTGTCCCAATCAGCATTAGCTGAATAGATATTAAGGTGGTCCAGAAGGGCTGCTGCTTGTTGCTTATCATCATTTTGGCTGCTTGTTTGCGCAGCGGCATTGAATCCAAATAATAGCAATGTTAATAGTGTTGCTCGCCATAATGTTGATGTTCTATGGTGTAGATTAAACATAAATCCCTCATGATATTGGTTTTGTTTTAGTGCATCTCATCGATTGTATTTTCAATAATGTATTAGGGGCTGTTGATCTTTCACGGTTGTTTTTGCCGCCGTTTTAGCAAGCTGGGCGTTATGTCATTTAGCCCGTTAGGTGCCATCGCTTAAGTCTGATACGAATACATTATGCTACATCACAAAGGATCGCAAAAATTAGTGCGATAGGTCTACAGTCCTACTGCCAGTTTACAGGATCGAGCTTATAAAAAGTGCTCAACTCCTTATATAGCGCTGAATGTTGGGTTATAAACGCTTGAGGTTGTTCGAAGAATACTTCACTAATCACGGCAAAAAACTCAGCCGGATTGGTTGCACCGTAATAGCTAAATAATGAATATTGCTGCAGTTGGCTGGCTTCAACTAATTGTTGGTACTCCTGCATCATTACGGCTGACCAAGATGCATAGTCTTGTGTTCGGGTTAATATAGGCGCGCCGTTAGCATTACCGTCCTCTTGGTCAAGTTGGTGAGCAAACTCATGAATGACCACGTTACTGCCATCATCAGGCACTGCTGCGCCCTCTTTGGTGGTTTGCCACGATAGGATCACTTTGCCATGCTGCCATGACTCCCCCGAGAGAACTCGACTGCGCTCTGACACTAGGCCATTTGCATCGCGTTGTTCATTGTTAACGACAAACACGGATGGATAGATAAGGATCTCTTTTAAGTGTGGGTAGAAGTCAGTTTTGCGGTTGAGTAGCAGCAAGCATGCTTGGGCTGCCACCGTCACGCGAATATCATCATCAATTTCTAGACCGTCACAACCGACAAACTGTTTCTCTGCAATAAACACCTGGATATGTTTTTTCAGCTGCAGTTGCAGATCTGTAGGAAGTGAGCGGAAAAAGGGGATTCGCTTTTTCAGAATGACACGCCAAGCCTGGGGGAAGGGCGCTTGAGTCAGCATTTTCCTGCGCCGGTTGGCACGCCATGTTCGACTAACAATCCAAAAAATAGCGCTACCGCTAATGAGTAATATCAATAAAATCGCAAGCATCAGAATCCCTAATTAACATGTGAAGCCAAGATCCTCGTTACCGATAATGTGGCTTATGTTAATGATATGTGGACTGGGCAGTTGGAATTCAACGATAAAAGTGCAATATCGGGATTTTTTATGGGAAATAAGCAGTTGATGGAGTCTTGATGGGATAAAAAAAGGCTGACAGATCAATAATTAAAAACGTTTCCATTTCTGCCAGCTAAGTTGGGAGGGTGGTTACTCTACAATAATACTTTTCTCTATTTCTTTTCTCTCTTGTTGTGTCTTATTAAAATGATGTTCAATTAAAAAGCGCACTAGTTTTGACTTGGCAACATCACCGTCATCAGCCAAGGTTGCCAGATGGGCAATGGCAGATTCACTCAATGTGAATGTTGATTTTCTGAACGGAGCATTTCCTTTTGTTATTCTTTTAACCGTTGCCGATTTTGCTACAACGGACACATCGTCAGCGAGAACATTCAATGCAGACAAATTCAATGGGTGCTTGTTAAAGTTTAGCTCAATCACCTTATTTGTTGAGGGAGCAAGTTGCGCTTCTCCGACAGCATAGCGGTTAGCATCATTGATGAAATCATCAATTAAATCATCTAACGCTAACTGAGATGTCTGGATTTTATGATGAGTAGACTTAGACAGCGTAGAGTTTTTCTTGAGATCTGTCAGACCCATATTCACCTCTCATCTTTTTCATCTGTTTTTCGGCGATACGATTGCGTATCTCTGTTGCATTAGTCACTTGTAGCATTTCGGTGGCTATACCACGGATCTCGTTGGCAGCTTTACCCTGTGGTTCAATTTCCAACACAGATAAGCCTGATTCTTCACTGTCATCATAGATGTTTCGGCTATAAGTAATGGCATCAAGAACGTTGATGTCATAGGTTTTACACACTTCTTTAGCTTCTAAAATACGGTTAGCTTGGTTAGGTAAACTAGGGCATTGGGTTATGACAAATGTTGCGCGCATTTTTGGGTTAATCATCATACATGTTGCGACAATATCATCCATATGACTCACGGTTTTAAGGTCTCGGCGTTTAGGTCTGAGCGGCATGAGTACATGTGATGCTACTGACATTGTTGCGCGAAGGGCGAGGTTGTCCTGGCCACCACAATCAACAATGACATAGTCATAGTGTTGCTCAAGACTGAGTAAGTCATTACGTATTTTTCCGTATAACTGTACACAGTTGATACTGGGTAATTCTGGGTTGTTATTTCTGGCATGGATCCAGTCTGAAGTGGTACGTTGAGGATCGCAATCAACCATAATCACTGAAGCTTGGCATTCTGCTGTTAAGAAAACGGCAATATTTTGCGCTAAACAGCTTTTACCACTACCGCCTTTTTCACCACCAACTAATATAATCATGCTTTTTCCTCAAGTACGCGTTTATTTATCTGACTGTTAAGAAGCTGCTGGATGCGCACTGGTTTTATTGGGATAGCTTTATTAACTTCTGTCACCCAATGCAACAGCTGTAACATTAATTTAGGCTGCGATAGGCTTAAGGTCAACGGTATGATTTTTGACACTTTTATTTCAATTGACTGTTGAAGTATTTTTGACAAAAAAAGCGCTTTCGTTGGTTTTTTGACACTTCAGTCGGTGAAAAGGCTTACTAAGCTTATTTGTTAATTTTATTAGTGGCTTAGGTGGTTTTTAGGGCGTAAATATGTAGTCTAAACGGGTGTGTTTACCGAGTAGTTAGGTAATATCGTTATCACTCTTAAGTTTAATATTTCAAAAGTGACCTTTATCTATCACTTATATACTAATTGATTATATGGGGTTCGTGGGTCATAACCACTTAGTACCCATTCAGTGCTCGAGAATGTAAAGCGATAAGCGCGTTATAAAAAATGACGCCTTTGAATCCTACTCCATGTTAGGCTTTGCCGATGAATCAGCAGCAGTCATAAACACGGATGCAGCACAGTGGATGAGACATTATTACAAGAAGCGATTAGCCAGAAAATGCCCTTTGGCAAATATGCTGGGCGCTATTTACTCGAATTACCAGAGCCATACTTGGTGTGGTTTCACTCAAAAGGTTTTCCTGAGGGCAAGCTGGGGCAGCAACTGGCGTTAATGTATGAAGTGAAGCTCAATGGGCTTGAAGGTATGTTGCAACCCCTGCTCGACAAGGTAAAACGGGCAAGGTGACCGATTTATTACTTAATGCAATGGGTATTAATTGCTTCTTAAAAAAGTTCCGTGATAGGGCTAAATTTCCTTTGGAATGAGAGTTGCGTCTAATAGTTGGAGATTAGGTTATGATTAGTGAAGAGTATTAGAGATTTATGCTTTATTGCATGCTTTAATATATTTGAATTGATAACTTTGAAAGGAAATTTCCGATGATAGCTAAAATAGTTAAATTGGCTGCAGCAGCAACACTGGCTCTTGGTATGTCTAGCGCTTGGGCTCAAGGTGTTATGCATGAAGGTACTGTCATGGATACTATGAATGGCGGCGGTTATACCTATGTACAGATTAAAGAAGCTGACCAAACATTTTGGGCAGCGGGTCCACAAATTGAAGTTAAGAAAGGCGATAACGTCGTTGTTCAAGAGCAGATGTGGATGAGCGACTTTGCCAGCAAAACGTTAAATCGTACTTTTGACAAGCTATTGTTTGTTGGCAGTATCGACAAGAAGTAATACGGGTCTGGTTGTAGCTAAGAGCTCAACTGGTATCACAGTATAAGAAAACGGTGCAGACTTTGTCTGCGCCGTTTTCTTTTGTCATGAACTAGCGCAAAATAACGCTATTGTTTCGTTTGATTGATTGCCATGCTCAGAATTATTCCTTATAGCAAGTGTTATGCGGTCCAAGTTAGCCACTTATTTCATCTGGCCATTAATGTTATCGCCGATGATGTTTACTCTATAGCAGAGAAACAAGCTTGGTCATCTTCGCCTCGTTCCCGCTACCATTGGCACAAAAGGCTATCGCGCTCAAAAGCTTGGCTAATGATCGATGATGAACGTGATGTACAAGGTGTGCCTTTTTGTTGCGGTTTGGTCAACCTTGAGACTCATTTTAATACTCGTGGCTATATTGACAGTCTCTATGTCCACCCTGATTTTCAACATCGGGGGATCGCCACTGCACTTTTCACGCAATTACAAACTTGGGCGACTTCCGCCAATATCAGTAACTTGTCAGTGGATGCTTCTAAGCTTTCAAAACCGCTGTTTCTCTCTCATGGCTTTAGACTCCACCATCGCAGTTATCAAGAAAAGCGCGGTCAAATTATAATGGGTTATTTAATGAGTAAAGTGCTGCCAGTACAGGAGCAAAGTTAAGCTGGATAAAATGATGAGTGTGAGATTGTTTACTGAACAGGATGTCGACCAACTCGCGACCTTGTTTCACCTGAGTATCACGCAGGGAGCCAGTAGCCACTATAGTGCTGATGAACGTGCAGTGTGGTCACAAGCGCCTCGAAGTCATCAAGATTGGCTTACAAGGTTACAGCCTACTACAACATGGGTGGCGGTTGAGAGAGGCGTTATTGCGGGGTTTATCAACCTCAAGCCTGCACAGCTTAAACCATCGGACAGCGCTGAAGAGGTGCTTACGGCTGACATCGATTGTCTGTTTAGTCACCCTGATTTTACCGGAAGAGGAGTGGCCACTGCACTTTACGGCTATTTAGAAGAGTATGCTGCGGCGCAACATATAAAAGAACTCACGGTTGAGGCATCTTATTTAGCCAAGCCCTTTTTCGAAAAACAGGGATATAAGGTGCTTTCAAAGAACCGACATCCACGCGCAGGGCAGGTATTAGTTAACTTTAGCATGAGTAAAGTGCTGATAAATAAGTGACGTTGGATTGAAAGAATACCCCATCAAATAACGAGGTACTCTGTTCTGTTCTGTTCTGTTCTGTTCTGTTCTGTTAGCTAACGCTAATGGGCAGCTATCAGGGTTAACGTCTATGGCTAGTGTAATGCACCTGTGGCTCTATTACGTCCACGAGTGTTTCCGGCCGTGCCATAAAACGAATAAAAGCTTCTGCTAAGGTGAGCGTCTCGACACTGCGCTGCCAGCTGGACTGTAAAATAGGTGAGTAACCCTCTTTACCTGATGCGGTATATGCTGATGACACGCCGATATACTGTTGTTCAGGGTCAATATCAAACCACTGCGGTATGCCTTCAACGTGGCGCATAATTTCAAGCTTAATGATCCGTCCACCTAAGGTTTGTCTGCCATCATAAAAATACTTAAGGCCATAGGTGTAAGGGAAACTGCCTGCTCCAGTGCCGATGACACTATTATTCGTGGCAGCATTAATGGCAGATTCTAACATCTCAAATAGACAGCGGCCTTGAATTTGGTAGGTCACTAAAGGCAGGTCAAACGGCAAAATACGGCCGATCACTTCGGCAAGGCTTAATTGCCCTTTGTTAAGTGACTGCCTAACACCACCGGCATTGTGCAGTGCAAAATCAACTTCAATGCCCATATCGACAGTTTCTTGGAACATACTCCGGCTGACCAAAGGCGCTATCTCACTGCCATGGGGCAGTGCTTTGCTCGGTAAGCGTGTATGAATGAGGTTTCTTGGCACAAAGCCGAGAATTTGATTGTCGAGGGCATCAAGCGTTGGTCGATATTTTTTAAGGATGGCTTGCTGAATGACACTGTCTTCGCCATCCCAAAAAATAGCCGGGTTAGCGTCAAGTTTTGCGCGGATCGCCAGATAATTATCAGCGCTGACTTCACCTTCACCCGCTTGCAATATAAATTGCTGGTCGAGCATAAAATGATTGCCGCCGTTAAGATCTGTCACTGTGCCTTTGTCATCAAACGTAATATCAGCGATGCCTATGTTTTCGGCGTATTTTCCAGCATGCACAATCGGCGTGTTGTTCACGCGCTCCGCATAAGGCATATTGCTTAATCCCAACTCGCGAAAATCACCTTGCAGCGTGTGAGAATGGCCGCCAACAATCAAACTGATCCCATCAACGTCTTGGGCAAGTATTTTGTCTTGGTCTAGCCCTAGATGACTCAGCACGATGATGTGAACAATACCCTCAGCATGAAGCTTAGCGACGGTGCGCCTCGTCGTTTCAATGGCATTGATAAAATGCGTATCTTCGTCGGGGCGGGCAATCTCTTTCATTTGGTCAAGCGTGATCCCGACAATAGCGACTTGTTTATCCTGCAGTGGCTTTAAAATATACTTGGCTGTCTGCGTGTCGTTGTCGTAATCATAAAGGTTAGGGTGCGAGGCCAATCGTGCTGTTTTGTGTTGGCTTTCTTGGCTTAGATCCATATTGCCCGCAAGTAAAGGGAACTGGATATCGTTAAGGAAATCTAAGACCGGGCCGTTACCTGCATCTATTTCATGGTTACCGAGTACCATCGCATCGGGCTTTAACAGGTTCAGCAGATCCGAATTGGCTTTGCCTTTGAACTCTTTAAAGTAAAGTGTGCCTTGAAAGCTGTCGCCGCCATGTAAGAACAGAAACGATTGCTGATTGGCTTTGGCCGACAATTTGGCCTGAGATAGTTGGTAACCAATACGTGCGTATCCACCACTATGAGTGTATAGCGTTAATGCTTGTTGTTGCTCGAATATCGTAAACTGCAGTCGGTTTGCGTCGAAATGAGAATGTGTGTCGTTGATGTGGGCAAGTTTTAAAGTGTAATTAGACGTCATCTTAATCCTCAGAACCAAACAAGAATTATAGCACTACCATTCTGATTGGTGAAATACTGATTTTGGCGGTTAAAAAAAGGAGCTAAGCTCCCTTTTTTTTATTGATACCCAAGCGGCTTGGGTATGCAAGATAATTAGCCCTTATCTGGCTTGTCATCAAACTCGCCGTCGTCTGACAGCACAATGCCTTTATGCTTCATTCTACGACTCCACAATTTACGCGCTAATTGCTGCATATCTGTGACAGGGTCGTTGGAATCGACAATTTCGAGTCCTAGAAGTGATTCGACGATATCTTCCAGCGTCACAATGCCTTCACCAGAGCCGTATTCATCAACCACCATCGCAATCTTGGTATTACGCTTAATCATTAACTCAAACAGAGGGAGAATTTTTGCAGTCTCAGGAATGACCAGTAAGTTCTTCTTCAGCACTGCAATGGGCTCATTCGGCGTTTTACGCTCTGCCAGCAATACGTCGTTACGATTAATGTAGCCGATAATATTATCGGGTTCATCTTGGTAAACGGGGATACGGGTAAAGGGTTTCGTCATATATTTAGTGGCAAAATCACCTTGGGTTAATGTTATTGGTAGCTTAAACATCACCGTGCGAGGTGTCATGATGGTGGTGACTGGCATCTCTTTAACAGACAACATTTGAGTCAGAATTTTTGACTCCTGCTCGTCTAGTTCGCCAGAGACTCTACCAATTTCTGCCATTGCACTCATCTCTTGACGAATATACTGACCTTCATCGCCTTTACCCATTAGTTGGGTTACCTGCTTAGACATCCAGATAAGTGGCAAGGTGGCACGCTCCATCCACACTAAGGCGATTGAGACTGTTGGAGCAAGTGAGCGCCAGTAGTTCGCACCTAATGTTTTAGGAATGATTTCTGAGAAGAACAAAATAAGAAAGGTAAGCACACCTGAAAATACGCCTAACATCTCGTCACCAAACACTTTAGCGGCTTGCGCGCCGGCAACAGCGGCTCCAACAGTGTGAGCAATGGTATTTAAAGTAAGGATAGAAACGAGTGGAGATTCAACGTTTTCTTTTTGCTTATTCAACCTTGTTGCTGCAGCGGGGTTTGTTGCGGCAAGAGTGGCGATATAACTGGGTGTGACCGAGAGTAAAACTGCTTCAAACACACTACAAAGAAAAGAGATAGTAATGGCGACAAAAACGATAATGACAAGAGTTATCATACAGGTGAAATTACACTTCCAAATGGCGGACCAACATTGGTCTGAGCGGATTCTAGCACAGGTTTATATTATCCGTGATATGAGCAAATGAAGTTTAGACGCTATTTTTAGCGGTTTTTGACTCTATATGGAGTCCGTTATCCTTTGCTTAGCGGGTTTGTTTTGGTTTGGCGGATGAAACATTGAGTATAAGTGTATGAAATAGCAGCATGAGCATATTAGGGGTCCTAGGTTACTGGCCAAATTTTGTTAGGATCTGTATAATTCGCCGCCCGGATGCAGGTTTTAGGTTTTTGAGGTTACATACATGAGTGAAAAGAAGATCAATTTATTAGATCTTGATCGTAAATCGATGAGAGCGATATTTGCCGAAATGGGTGAAAAGCCGTTCCGTGCCGATCAATTGATGAAATGGCTTTATCACTTTGGTGTGAGTGACTTTGAAGAGATGACTAACATCAACAAAGCATTACGAGCAAAGTTAGCGCGTAAATTTGAAATTGTTGCGCCTGCCATTTCAAGTTATCAAAAATCAGCTGATGGCACTATCAAGTTTGCTATTGACGTAGGTAATGGCCAAGAAGTTGAAACGGTATACATACCGGAAGAAGATCGCGCCACTTTATGTGTCTCGTCTCAAGTAGGTTGTGCACTTGAATGTACCTTCTGCTCAACGGGGGCTCAAGGCTTTAACCGTAACCTGACCGTGTCTGAAATTATTGGCCAGGTTTGGCGTGTCGCTGACTTTATTGGCTTTGTGAAAGATACCGGCGATCGCCCTATCACTAACGTTGTTATGATGGGGATGGGTGAGCCACTACTTAACTTGAAGAACGTTATTCCGGCAATGGATATCATGTTAGATGATTTCGGTTTTAGCTTGTCTAAGCGTCGTGTTACCGTGTCGACGTCAGGTGTTGTGCCAGCGTTAGATATTCTTGGCGACG
>NZ_PJBM01000186.1:0-10835 GCF_002836075.1 Shewanella sp. GutDb-MelDb
ATTGACTCCATCTTTGTGCTAGCAGTATCAGTTTAATCTATCAAAGTTTGGCTGATCCAATTTTTCAATGTGTTGCCGGAAACATCAATATGAGCAAAGCATGCGGACAGTGACGCTGTGGCTTAAGTACTGTAAAACATTGATCATTAAACATGGGCTTGATAAGTCAATCATTGCACTCTAGCATAGTTCGAAACAACATGGTCACAGCTTGACAGCTGAAGAGCCAGCGTCAATATTTCTACATGATTCTATTATTCGTTGCCATGATTTGTTCAGCACGCAAGCTAACGACGGCAAACACCAACTGATTATAAATAATGAGGCAACACCCAATGAACACATTTAAGAAAGTACTACTCGCTTCAACTTTTGGTGCAGTAGCACTTACAGGTATGGCTCATGCAAGTGATCTAACATGCAAAGTATCCGATGGTGACAATATCACTATGAAGAATATCAATATTCTGCGTTCTAACGAGTCGATAGTTAAGATTGATGGTAGCTACAAGTCACCTGTACTAAGCGACATCTATAGAATCGATGGAGTAGATGGTAAAGACATTAGCGAAACGCCTACTTATCTATTATACAGTCAGTATCCGGTAGCTGACCACGCGTTACGCGCAACAGTACAAGTCTACGGCGAAGACGCTGTAACAGGCCTTTGTACTGTGACTGAAGAAATGTAAGCAATAGATTCAAATTGCCGCATGCGGCAGCATGGTTTGTTGTTGTACTATTGACGGACAAGGCATCGATATTCACTTGATGCTTTGCTGTTCAATAAAAAATTAATGGTGAAATGCTTTTCTACAGATACTTATATACTCAAACAACCTCGAAATACAGGGTCCAACATAACGAGACGTGTCTGAGTTCAAGGTCGTTAATTGCGCCTGCATTATCGACATATCCATCGTCCATGATGTCTTCATGGAAATGCAGTACTCGTCATTATTGGCTCCGGCATCCTCGGTAACGTCTCCGGCTTTGCTCAATCTCCTGAATCTGACTTCTATGCCATCGTAATTCAATGTTGATGTTCATGAATTTGGAATGAAAAACAATGTGAATTATCACCTTGCCCTTCAAATGTTGATGTAGAAGCCTGCGTGAATAGCGCCGAAAAATGAAGTTGGGTTCAAGCATTAAGTCATCAGTACGCTCACCGGCATCAAAATAGCATAAGCTAAAAAATGGGCGACTGTGTGCTCAGCTTCAAAACCTATACTTTGATGCCATTCATATAGGCGTGATCTGCTATCGCTAACATGGCCAGATCTTCGTGAGTATCTCCGTAGGCAAAAACCTCAACATAATCACTTAACGTGAACTGGTTTTGCACCTTAGTTACTTTCATATCACAGCTACAATCACCTGACACATAAAACCCAGTGTAGGTCCCCTCTTTAACAGACATTTCGCTACAAATTAGTGTTATTCCCATTGATTCACACCAGGGTCGTAAATAGAGATCTAACGAGGCTGAAACCAACACCACTTGAGCACCATCCGCTTGGTGCTGTTTTAGCGCTGCTAGCATCTCAGGACGGATTGATTGTGGGATAACATTGAGTGCGTACTGCTTACCAAGAGCAGATATAACGGTTTTATCTCGACCAACAAAAGCACAGTAGCTGACTAAAGGCCTTAGCTTTCTCGCTGGGATAACCCGCAGCCTATAAAGAACATATAACGGGGAAAGGAAAACAGAACCAAGTACCAAGCGTACGGGGCTTGCTGAATAAAGGATAAAACGAGTGTACATGTCATGATGGGTTAGCGTGCCATCAAAATCAAATAGCGCGAGTTTCAAACTGTACTCCTCTAATTCAATTATCCGTGTAGTAAGGTAACTCTATAATCTATACCCAGTTTAACAGCAGTCCCAAAATTAAGGATTAATAAAAACGATAATAAAAAGGGACTGCAATTGCAGTCCCTTTAAAGGTCACACTGGTTGTACTATGACTCAGTGACAACTTTGCGTTTTTGGTGCGCTAAAATCAGTCCTATTAAGCAAATTACACCTACTGCAAGCCCCGCTGGCTGGCTCATCGATTGAGGTAAGCCTAAGCCAATCCCTGCTGTCATAATGTAAGACACAGTAATGCTGGTTCCCACAATAGCAGGCAAGCTCACAATCCAGTGGAACGTTCCGCGGTCAAACAAATACTTAGTCGCTAACCAAAGCACACTGGTAGACAACAACATATTTGAGAATGCGAAGTAACGCCAAATCAATGAGAAATCAATTTTAGTCATGAAATAAGCAATCACTAAGATAGGAATGGCTAAAAGTAAACGGTTACGCATACTTTGCGGGATCTTAAATGCATCAGTAATGGTTAAACGTAATGACCTGAATGCCGTATCGCCCGAAGTGATAGGGAATATTGCAACCGCAATAATCGCCATAATCCCCCCCGCAGCGCCGAGATAAGTTGTAGCAACTTGATTTACAACAAGACCAGGACCACCTATATCGAGAATACTCTTAAGTTCAATATAGCCACCTGGGAACGCTGCAATACCCGCTAGAGCCCAAACGCAAGCCACAATACCTTCAGACATCATCGCGCCATAATAAACTGGGCGAACATACTTCTCATTGGTTAAACAGCGCGCCATGATTGGGGCTTGGGTTGAGTGAAAACCACTAATTGCACCACAAGTGATCGTCACAAATAGCAGCGGCCACACTGGCAAACCGTCTGGGTTCGGCTCTAACAAATCGTTGTTATAATGGCTGTGGTCAAAATAGGCAAAAATATCACCAACTTCGGGAAGCTGTGGCGCACTAATTAACAGTGCAACAGCAATAGAGACGGTCATAACAATCATCAATAAGCCAAAGATTGGATAAAGCTTAGTAATAATTTTATCGATAGGCAGCATAGTCGCTAAGAAGTAATAACCTAAAATTGCTAATACCCAAAAAGTATTATTGGCAAAAATAGTGCCTTCAAAGTATTCCAAGTTACTTAACAGACCCGCTGGGCTCATGATAAACACAACCCCAACGAAGAATAACAACATCGCGGTAAAAACGAGCATCACACCTTTGAAATAGATATTAAAATAGTGTCCCGCTATTTCAGGAAGGCTTTTACCGTCTTCTTTAATGCTTAAAACGCCGGAGAAGTAGTCATGCACTGCACCGCCTATGATATTTCCCAGCACGATCCATACCAGCGCTATAGGTCCATACAATGCACCTAAGATAGGACCAAATATCGGTCCAACACCTGCAACATTCAAGAATTGAATTAAGTAAGCTTTTACTGGGTGTACTTTTACATAGTCAACGCCATCTTCAAAACGAGCTTGAGGCGTTTGAGCTTTAGGGTCAATCCCAGCTTGCCGCTCTACGAAAGGGCTGTAGAACTTGTAAGCGAGCACTAACAGCGCAATACAAATAAAGAAAATAAGCATTTTATATTAATCCATTTTTGTAGGGTAATTATTGTTATCCAAGTGTCAATCACATCCATAGTGCGGTCAAGTAACAATGTGTTATACCAAAGTAGGGCTTGCGGTTATGACTAATTTAGTTAGGCGCTATTTTACTTTTTACCCTTGCTTAATAGAGGGGGGAGTAAATGGATATTAACGCCGTTGATAAGCGGTTAAATCAATACGCCTTTATTAACTGCATTTAAATTTAAAGAGCAATAAAAAAGTGCCAATGCTTACAGGCAAAGGCCAGCATTAAAATAGGTGTATTGATTTATCATATGCTGTGGGTATTGAACAAGCCGTTACATAACCTTGCGACTCTATCGCTCAAAATTGCGATATTAAGTCAGGCGAAAGTGATTTATTTACGACTTATTCACAGAAAATACAGCTCAACATTACGCTACCCATTCCTACGCTGTTCAAAATAGGATAGCTTTAGAGCACTAATCAAAATGAGAATTTGTAGGCACATGAAACAAAAGAGCATATTAGTAAAAAGCTACTTTGCAAAAATCGAAACCGATAAGCGTGAAGAGATGTGGGCCGCTAAACCCAAAACCTCACAGTGGGAATACTCAAACTGTAAAATCGATTCCGAAAGGCTCAATAACGATCTGCAACAAGCGATTGAAACCTTAAATGAGCAAGGTTATCGCGTTATGCAAATCACTACGATAACCTCAGGTAATTATCATTTTAGTGATCACTTAAGTGATCCCCATCTGCTTGGCAATGGCGTCACAACCGAAGGCGGTTATGGTTATGGGTTTTCCTATACCGACAGCTTAGTTATTTTGGCTGAACAAACACAGCAACAACCAGTAATGGAAACAGAGTCAGTAATCGATCAAATAACACTATCTGACGCGGTTATTATTGTCGATTAATAACCGTCTATACCCTGTGGCGTCAGACATTGTGGAATAATATCTCTAGCGTTAAGGTGATGATCACCTGATTAATACGTTCAGACTCTGCATTTTCTTTACTCCAGTTATATTCTGGCGTCACTGAAAAAAATAACCAATCTCGGGCAAAATTTTGTCTGTAAGTTAAACCGATATTTGCATCCTTAATGTAGTAATGGGGCTCATCGACACTGTGTATCGCCGCTTGATAACTAATAGCCTGCTTGCTACTGATATATTGATAAAGCTGAAAACTCGATCCTAACTCCCAACCATTGCCACGAGATTCATATTGAGCTGCAGCACTCCAGCGAGCCAAGAAAGTTTCATTAAATGAATGTTCAATATCGAGGTCACTGGATTCACCTGTGACCTTCTTGTCTTGATATAGCTTTTGAGTAAATCGAGTAATGGTGCTTTCTGATAATGGATAAGTATAGCGCCATCGAGCCTCAACTTTAGGGTTAAAGTTGGCCTGAATATTAAAACTGCTGCGCCCTTTGGCATACCAATCATAGCGGAGGCCTACTTCCGTTTCTCTTTCTGCACTAGGTCCTTTAGAGGGGGCAAACGGATCATCTTCATCCGACGTTTCCAATACCAATTTGAGACGTTTATTAACACCGGGTAAATTTAAACGTGCACTGATATTGGCTCGATAACTAAAGTCTTCTTTCCCATAAAAAGAGAAATCATTGAACCAACGAATAATGGTGCCAGCTCTGGCATCATCTGCAACTCTGTCATCGACAAAAAAAGTGTCGAACCAAATAGCGGGTTGGCAAAACTTAGTATTGAGGTAATCAAAAGCACGGTCAATCGCGTGATCAGTTTGAGATAGGCTAAAACAGGGATCAGTGGGTTCTTCATTAGCAATATTGTCAGTAACAGGTGAGCTCTGTTTTGCGTCAGTTATACTCTTAGCTTTTATTTGTGCTTCATGTTCAACCAATACTTTGTCAGCCGCAAAGGCGGGAATGAGTAACAGTAGACTCACAATAGATAGACAGAAGATTGATTTAAGCTTCAATGACAAAAACCACACTCAGCGATGCACTCAACAAAAAATACTTGTCGCAATAGTAACACTGCCTACAACTTGGCTACACTTTTTTAACGATTTGTTATTGTGCCTACTTAACGGATGATGAACAGGTTAAAGCGCATAGACCTTCCCCCAAAAAAAACGTATTTCCAGAGGTTGTTCATCCGTACATTTCGGCGTTTAAAAAGCGAAAAAAAGCAGGAGTAAAATAATTTTCCTGCTTGGAAGGGAGTCCGAGCTGCTAACGGTATTGACTCTATATAGCTAACGAGTCAATACCGCAGCGGCAAAATACTCAATTATTAATATTTAGCCTGCAACGTTAACCAAAGCTTGTCGGTATCATTTGAGAAGCTATAACCTTCGTCTGCGCCACTAAAACTGGCATATTTAACACCTACACTATAGTGCTTTGCAAACGGATAAGTCGCGGCTACGCCCCACTCTTTACCCATATCAATATCGCCAAAATCTGAATCAAATTTGTGATATTTAGCCAATAGTTTTAATCCAGCGACTTTAGCCGTCAGAATCACATGAGCATCAACCAGACCATTGTTCCAGTTACCTTTACCACCGAATAGAAACTTATCAGTCCAACCGTTAAATGCATGCAGAGTCGCCAGAGGAGTGATGAAACCCGCCTTGCCGTCGTCAGAACCAAGAACTTCGTAGCCTGCTTTAAAACCAAAGCTAGCTAAATTAATACCCGCACCTAACTTATAGTAAGACGCACTATAACTAACAGGATTGTCACCCGCTTCAGATTGCTGTGCAAACTCAGCTTCATAACTCAATTTAAGCGCATCTAATTTCACATCACCCGTGGCGCGAATACCATAAGTATCGCTAGAGAATGCAGCAACATCTTGGTTATCAATTAAGTAGCCATAACCGGTGATGTTTGCAAAATCCAAGCCTGAGTAGTTAATGTTAACAAGGTTGGTTTCGTTCTCATGCTCTTCTTTACCTGAGCCTTCAGGGAAAATTCGATTAACAGTAGCAACATAGGCGTAGTAAGCCGTTAGCCCTTCTATTACCGTATTCTTTACCGAAAATGCATCATATGTTTGCTCATTTTGACGGAAACCCACACCACCAACAAAACGTTGATTATCAAGTAGAATACGTTGACGACCAAACTTAGCCAGTGTTTCAGCTGGACCTCTATAACCAATAAACCCCTGATTAATCTGAGTGTAGGCATAGTCGGCGATAAGTGGCTCATTATCCGTAGAGCGAACATCATCAATTTCAGCTACGGCAAACAGCTTATAGATATCGCCTGTTTGATAGTTTAATCGAGTACGTAAAGTGGTTTGATTTTCTTGGTCAACGTTCGCAACATCAACATCTTCAAATCGAAGACGGAATTGAACTTTAACTTTTGAGTCATCAATAAAAGCTTTCTTTAGTGGATCAACTGTGTCGGCAGTGGCGGCGGTAGAGGCTAAACTTGCAAGTACGGCTAACGTTAGGGCATGGACTTTCATTTATTGTAATCCTTTTGTTTTCATCATTCTTATGGGTTGTTATAAAGCTGAAAACAACTTGATAGCTTGATCTAGAACAATGTTGCTAAATGATTACATTTTCGTGTTAAGAACTGTGAGCACGATCATCACCAACTACTAATTTAGGAGTACCTATAAATAGGTATTTAATTCATTTTGCTTAAGTTTATATTTCTAATGCAGGTAGTTATTAAGATAAACAATATCTAATTTACACATAAAATCAAAGCAGAAAGCCTGCCTATACTCATGGAGTACAAGCAGATTTTATAAAGCATTAACCGCTATAGATTACCGAATTTACCATTAGCATTCTTCCATTGCTCTTTGTTTAAAATGGTTTCCATTACATCCCAATGCTCAGCAATTTTGCCATTTTCAATACGGAACAAGTCATAATATGAGGTAGGTTTTCCCGCAAAGCGACCTTCGCTAATGGCTAACACAAAATTACCTTCACCTAATATTTTAAAAGCCTTATCGTACTCCATGGTGATCCCTTGTTGTCCCATCGCCTCAATCGCTTGGCCTAAACCAGATACGCCATCGGCAATTGCGGTGTTATGTTGCAGATAATGATCACCATCGAAGTACTTTGTAAGCTTGTCGTACTCAGCGTTGATCAAAATAGTTTCCACAAAATCTGCTACTAACGCTTTATTTTCTGCCGTCTTATCTAAATCTAATACTGTCGTTACACCATCTAACTGTGTTCTACCACTTGGGTTAGCCTGTTGTGCTTTTTGAGCTAAGTTATCCCAATGCTCAACAATCTGACCATTTTCAAATCGGAATAGATCAAAGCCAACTTTAGGACCAAAAAAATTATAATCGGTATGAGTAAAGACATAATCACCATCTTCAAATACACGCTCAACATTGACCTTAGCGCTACCTTTTGGCAGCGCCTGTAGCGCTTCGCCAAAACCTGCTAAACCGTCTGCAATAGCCAAATTGTGCTGAGTATAGTCACTGGCATTCACATAAGAGATTGCTTTACTGTCACCGGTCTCTATCGCATTGAGTAGCGCTACCGCTTTAGTTTTATTTGAAATATTCATCGTTGACTCCGATTCTGCAGAAAGATTTGAACAACCGCCCAGTAAGCTGCTGCTCACCAGTAGTGTTGCAAGTAATTGGGTTTTCATTGTGTATCCCTAACAATTGAATTCGGAGCCATTGTAGGGTTTGAATGCAGGTTTCAGCAGGTAAAATCAAGCAGTAAAATGGTAAATATGAGCCTTAAGTGTTTCGTTTAAATTGGCTTGGGGTCATTAAAGTATGCTTCTTAAAGTACTTAACAAAATTAGTAGGCTCATCAAACCCTAAATAATCAGATAGTTGCTGAACCTGTATATTATCAATCGACAAACGTCTCTTCGCCTCTAAGATGGTATAAGAGTCTATCAACTGTTTAGCGGTACGATTCGTCGCCATCTTACAAACTTTATTCAATGTCTTATAAGTCGTCCCAACCTGTAACGCTAATGCCTTAGCATCTCGCGTATGAGTAAAGGCGTCACTTAAGGTTTCAGTAAAGCGATCAAAACAGTTAATTTGTGTCGGTGTCATCTGATGGTGATAAATATCAGGTCTACATTCACTGACTTTAGTCAGAAGTGCGGCAAACAACACCTGTAGATAACTAATATTAGGGGTTGTTAACTCGTACTCGGTGAAGATTAATTCCATCAATCTAACTAATGAATGTGCTTGCTCTGTAGATAAATTAAAGTTTTGTAGATATGAGCTCACTAAATGAGTGGGTGCAAAAATCTTGATGTCGATGGCAGCTGCCACCCTATCTAAATACTCATCGGTAAAAATAACCACCTTGCCTGCGGGTTTATTGGTGAGATCAAACGCATGTACCTGACCTTTATTGACCAACACGACGCTGCCTTTTTCTACCTGAAGAGTATTAAAGTCAACGAAATGATCCCCCTGATTGCCAGTAAAGAAGATCAGGTTATGAAAATCTATCCTGTGGGGTTTACCAAAAAAGCTTATCTCTCCTGCCGCCACTCTGTCATACAAGCTGGAGAGCTCAATAACTTCAAATCCAACATCCGGAAGCTTGGTATCTCTGAAACTAATTTCAGGCACTAAATCGTTCATTTGAACTCACTTATCATTACGTCACCTCCCCAGTATACCTAAAGCGTAAAATCTGTCTTTATCGACTTGAATTTAATCAAACAATTGACTTTACTTAACCGGTTAAGGTTGTATTTACTCATATAAGATTAAGGGGTTTTTATGTTAGGCGAAGATCATTCTCTGCTCCATGAGTTTCCTGAGCACCACGCTATTATTATGGAACGGTGTAAAAGTGATGCAGCATTTAATAAAGATGCCAAACACTACAACGCATTGGATAAAGAGATCCGAGTGCTGGAATTAAATGGCGCACCAATAGATGATGAATCCATGCACCAACTAAAGCATGACCGAGCTGAATTAAAAGACTCGTTATATATGCGTTTATCAAACAAATAGTGTTTCGCTAAGCTAGGTATGATGCATCGGCGCTAACGTACTGCGAGCTTAGATTAGCCAAATAACGATTAAGGCCAAGGGTAAGTAACTTGGCTTTTTTATTGCAGTTGCAAATTAACACCACACTTTAGCAACCTAAAACAAACAAATGTTTCATAACATAGAGTTAACTGGTATCTTTGCCGCGCATATTAAGAAAGGATACCTAACATGTCGCTGTTAAAACCATCACCACTTGCATTTTTAAAATCAATTTCAATAGTAAAATCTCTACCAATACTGCTCATTATCATTGCCTTATTTAACTCTTACTTTATTGTAATTGAAGGGCATGTGGGTGTTGTTAAGCGCTTCGGAGAAGCGAAAGAACAACAAAATCCAGGCTTACACTTCAAGATCCCATTTATCGAAACCGTTGAGCTGATCGAAGTTCGTACCCGTAAAAATGCCGAAAAAATGGCATCAAGCACTAAAGAGCAGATGCCCGTCACGATTGAGGTTTCGGTTAACTGGACCGTTAACAAAGAAGCTGCTTTAGAGCTATTTAAACGTTATGGCGGCTTAACCCAGTTTGAACAACGTATTCTCGACCCACGTTTTCGCTCAGCGACAAAAGATACCATTCCTCAATTTGAAGCAGAGCAACTGATTCAAGACAGAGCCAGTGCGATACGAGGTATAGAGAAGCGCTTGGCTGAAGAGATGGAAGGCTTTCCAGTCGTGGTTGATAATATTCAAATTGAGAATATTATCTTGCCGCAAAAATACATCAACTCGATAGAGATAAAGCAAACTGAGAAAAACCTTGCAGCAGCAGAGGAGCATAAGCTTGAGCGTCAACGTTTAGAAGCACTGCGAGCAGTAAATACTGCAGATGCTCAGGCAAAAGGGATTTTGAAAATTGCCGAAGCTGAATCTAAAGCAATATTACTCAAAGGCTTAGCTGAGGCACAGGCGATTGAAGCAAAAGCTAAAGCGCTCAAAAATAACCCGCTGATTGTAAAGTTAACCGAAGCGCAAGCTTGGGATGGAAGACTGCCAAGTACCATGATGGGTAACGGCGTAATGCCAATTATGGATATTAGAGCTGAAGCTGACGCTGAATCTAATAAATGACATAGATATTATGCATCGATTCCTTTAATAGAAAGTTGTTAACAAAGCGGGGCCTTATAAGGCCTCGTTTTCATACTGTTACTGAGATTTCTATTCATAACTAACGGATCCGTTTACTGACGAGTTTGCCTACAGCGTCAATTTTCTTAACCCTCACCTACAGACATCACAGCTAATTTTATGGTCAGACTTGGCAGATAAATCCTCTGATTTAGCTATCCTCAAGTAATACCCATTTTTAAATTTGAATAGCGTTGGTTGCAAATAGGCACATTATCAATTTTTTAT
>NZ_PJBM01000187.1:0-10534 GCF_002836075.1 Shewanella sp. GutDb-MelDb
GCCATAAGACCTAGAAGGTCAGCTTGTAAGTTTATTAGAGAAATAAAAATGGATACGTTTGACATCATTACACCAATATCATACTGGATCTTGACCGCCTTATGGTTGGTTATAGTCGTTATTTATCTGGTCAAACTTAAACAATTACAAGCCGTTGATGGCGCAGTTGGCGGAACGGTTGTGGTTCTCCTTATGGTCCTTAGCATTGATGCATTCAGGACCATAATTGAAAGTGTCTATTTTGGATTGTATTTCAACTCATTGTACGGGCTGGTGCCAAAATCTATCCACGAGCTGTTGTCGCAACCCTCTTTGCTCATTCTCCCAAAATTAATCAATATTGCTGCTGGCTTACTAGTCATCTTGCTTCTCCTAAAGCTCTGGGTACCAAGAAAGATTCGCGAACGTGAAGAAGCTCTGCGCGCCCTTGAGGAAACTAAAACAACCTCCGTTCATAACGAAAGGTTGTTCAGAACAATTTCTGATTGTGCTACCGATGGCTTCATTTTTGCAGATCTAAATCGCCGGATTATTTCGATAAATCAGGCTATGGAAGTTTTGTTAGGCTATAGCCGTGAAGAACTTGTGGGGGAAAAAGCATCGATCATTTATGAAAGCGATGAAGAGTTCCAGCGACATGGTCGTATGTATTTCAATCTCGCCGCTGGAGATAAGGTCAAACCTTATGAAGCGAACTACCGGCACAAGGATGGCAGTATCGTCGTAGGTGAAACAAGTAGGGTCGTGATCAAAGCTGTTGATGGCCAAATTCAGGGCTATATGGGGTTCATTCGGGACGTGACAGACCGCAACAAGGCAGCAACGGAGTTACAGGCTAGTGAGACGATACTGTCCCACCATGTTCAGAATACGCCGCTTGGGTATATTTCATGGGATAAAAACTTAAATTGTAGTGAATTGAATAAATCAGCCGAGAAGATATTCGGATACTCTGTCGACGAAGTCATGGGTCATTCTCTATTAGAACTTTTGGTGCCTGAAGGAGCTAGAGAAGATGTCAATAAGATCGGTAAAAGATTGATTGAAAATAATAAAGCGTCCAGAAATATAAATGAGAACATGACAAAAGATGGCAGGGCCATCATTTGTGAATGGTACAACACGCCCATTGTAAGTGAGACCGGTGAAGTGCTTGGCGTGACATCATTGGTCCAAGATATTACCAAAAATAGGCGAATTCAAGCTGCCTTGCATGAGACTGAGAAGGCATTTCGCGACCAAAGCCAACGTTATGCAGAAGTGATTTTGGGCGCCAACATGGCCACCTGGGAATGGAATGTACAGACAGGTGACTCCGCATACAATGAACGCTGGGCCGAGATGTTGGGTTACCGCCTTAAAGAGCTTGAACCCGTTGACATCGGCACCTGGGAGACACGACTCCATCCCGATGATGCACATAATACCAATGAATTGCTAATGCGTTGTTCCAAAAATGAAACAGATACTTACGAATGCGAATATCGGATGCTGCACAAGAACGGCAGCTGGGTCTGGATACTCGATCGTGGGCGAGTGGTTGAATGGACAAATGATGGCAAGTCTGTGCGAATGTCAGGCACGCATGAAGATATAACCAAGAGCAAGCAAACCGAGGAAGAACTCAAACTTGCCGCTAGCGTATTCACCTATGCCAGAGAAGGTATCGCCATCACAGATACTACTGGTGTCATCATAAACGCTAATGAGGCTTTTAGTGCGATCACAGGCTACCCCCGTGATGAAGTGATAGGACAAAACCCGCGAATCCTCCAATCCGGACGTCATTTGCCTGAATTCTATAAAGAAATGTGGGACACTTTACAAGAAAAAGAGCATTGGACCGGTGAGATCTGGAATAAACGTAAGAATGGCGAGGTTTATCCGCTGATTCTCACGATAAGCGCGGTACTCGATGATACTGGCATAGTGCAAAATTACGTGGCGCTATTCAATGACATCACCGCGATTAAAGAGCATCAGGGGCAATTAGAACGTATTGCTCACTATGATATGTTAACTCACTTACCTAACCGGACATTATTGGCAGACCGTCTAACGCAATCTATGAGCCATAGCCAACGTCAACACTCATTACTAGCGGTCGCATTTCTTGATTTGGATGGATTCAAAGACGTTAACGATACCTATGGTCATGTCGTTGGTGATGAATTATTAATTGTCGTCTCATCTCGCATGAGGGAAGCTTTACGCGATGTCGACACCCTGGCCCGTATCGGCGGGGATGAATTTGTCGCTGTGATGGAAAATATAGCCACAGTGGAAGATTGTGAACCTATGTTGGAACGCCTGTTGCAAGCTGCATCGGAACCGGTAGTCATAGGCGGAGTCAGGCTGGAAGTCTCTGCCAGTATTGGTGTCACCATTTACCCGCAAGATGGTGTCGATGCAGACCAACTTATGCGGCATGCTGATCAAGCCATGTATGTGGCGAAGCAAGAGGGAAAGAACCGATATCGTTTGTTTGACTCTGCACATAATGCTGCGATGATCACTCAACATGAAAAGTTAGATTGTATACGTAAAGCTCTGAACAAAAATGAATTTGTGCTTTATTACCAACCTAAGGTCAATATGAAAACGGGGAAGATGATTGGTGCCGAAGCGTTAATTCGTTGGCAATGCCCCGAGCGTGGTTTAGTCCCCCCTAACGATTTTTTGCCCGTCATTGAAAATCATATTCTCAGTATCGAGGTAGGTGAATGGGTTATCAGCACTGCTCTTCGTCAGATTGAAGCGTGGCAAGCGTTGGGGTTGGATATTCCTGTCAGTGTCAACATTAACGCACTTCAATTACAGAGTGAAGGTTTTGCAACACGCTTAGCGGAGCTATTGGCCGAATTCCCGGGGGTTGCTCCTAGCTCTTTAGAACTAGAAGTACTTGAAACAAGTGCGATAGCCGATGTACTACAGGTGTCAGAAACCATGCTAGCCTGTATCGAACTTGGGGTTAATTTTGCATTAGATGACTTTGGCACGGGTTACTCTTCACTGAGTCACTTGAGACGTTTACCAGCGAGCTTAATTAAGATCGACCAGACTTTTGTTGGGGATATGTTGATTGACCCTGATGACTTGGCGATTGTCGAAAGTGTAGTGGTGTTGTCGAAGTCATTTAAACGTGAAGTGATTGCAGAGGGTGTTGAGACTATCGCTCATGGTATTGCTCTGTTGAAGTTAGGTTGTGAATTGGCACAAGGTTATGGCATTGCCAGACCGATGATTGCTAAGGATATTCCTGAGTGGGCGGCACACTGGCAGCCTGATGATACGTGGAGAGATGAAATGGCATCTTGTTGATGTTCATCATTTAAAAAAGCATATTGAATCCATCAGCAATCCCTTTTAACTCTAAAAAGGGCTCTTACGCTATATTTAGAATTCCATTTGTTCTCTGCCATCATTAGGGCTTTAGTTGAGAGACTCGTTTTACTTGGCTTAGTTACTCGTCTTGTTTTTTGATTATAGTGTTTTCATAAAAAGGAGCTTCGATAAAAGTTTATGCTAGTTTGCTGACTACATCTGCAAAGTAGATCTGCGAGTTGTTTCTCCCCAAATGTTTAGCGAGGTAAAGAGCTTTATCTGCTTGTTTTAGTAAAGCCGTGGCATTTAGCTCATCATCTTTTAAAGACGCGACGCCGATACTAACCGTTATATTAGCGATCATACCTGAGTCGCTATTCCGAACCTGTAATGCCTCGATATTAGTACGAACCCGCTCAGCGATACAAAAGCCCGCGTTAACATCTGTTTCCGGCAACAAAATTGCAAACTCTTCACCGCCAATTCGAGCTGCAATGTCGGTTTGTCTAAGTAATGAATTGTCTATCGAATCCGCGATACTTGCCAAAACTAGATCACCAACGTCATGCCCATATTTGTCGTTATAGGTTTTAAAATTATCAACGTCTATCATCAACAACGAAAGGCATTTTTCACTTAATTTAGCAGATGTTATGCTCATGCTTATGTGTCTATCAAAGGCAAGGCGATTAGATAACTTGGTTAAAAAATCTGTTTCAACTTGTTGATGTAATGCCTTATTTGCATTCTCAAGTTTAAGTGTTCGGATATAAACTTTGCGTTCAAGCTCATCATTAAGCTGTTCTAATTCTCGTATGCTGGCATGCCTTGCAGTTACATCGATTGAGACGACCATTAAGTAATCAATTTGATCTCCATTTTCACTGACTGGCGAAATAGTTGAATGAAACCACACTTCATTTCCACGCGTGTCCACCACAGCAGCCTCTTGCTCTATAACTAAGCCGGTATCTCGCGCCTTTCTTAAATTATTGGACATTTGGTCACGAAAAGATTGCGGATAAAAACCAAAAGGATAAGCCTTGCCGTAATACTGTTTAACATCACTAATGGCAAGTGTTTTAACCCCTGCTGAGCTCATAAACTGCAGGTTGAAATCAAGATCTATAATTTTTGTACAAATAGGAGAATGTTCAATCCACGCATGACTCTGATTTATAGAAAAGCGCAGATTATCTTCATTGGCTCTGAATTTAGGTAATGGCATTATATATCAACTCTATCCTTGAGATTATTTATCCTGACAGTTACTTCAACGTCCTCAAATATGGTTATTGAAGTTAACAGCAGGCCTGATGTAAAATGACGCCTTATATATTTAAATAATTGTTTACCTTGCAGTTTTATCGTTCTCTTTTTACCGGACATTGTCAGTTAACACTGGCAATCTCATGTAAGTGTAGTCGGTCGATTAAGTACTGTTAAGTTTAATATCTACAAGTACCCTTCCCATGTATGCGTAAGTTTATTCTTCATTTCTAATTCGACTCTAAGATGACTTGTAGATGGGAAGTAATAGAAAAATTCTGAATTTAACACTAAAGTTGGAGCTCTTTTGTGGCTGTCACTGTGGTTGTGCTGACCTAGACTACTTATAGACATAAATGCGTTAGGTGAAATCCCTAACGCATTTAATTCAGAACAGTTAAAGGAAGTTAAAGCTTAAACTTTTCGCTGGTTTAGCACATCTTTAAAGGCAAACATTCCATTTAGCGCTGCTGGGAAGCCGGCATAAACTGACATTTGCAACAGTACCTCTTTTACCTCTTCCTCGCTGCAACCCACGTTCAAAGCGGCATTTAAATGAACCTTAAGCTGTGGAGTGCAGTTACCTAATGCGGTTAGCGCTGCAACCGTTGCGATTTCTCTCGACTTCAAATCAAGAGCCTGGCGGGTGTAGATGTCACCAAAAGGATATTCAATAGTGAACCTAGCCAGGTCAGGACAGATCTCTTGTAGGCTTTCAATAACTTGATGTCCCGCCTCACCGTCAATTTTTGACAGCTGCGCTAGACCTAAGGTGAATCTGGTATTTTTCATGCGTAAACTCCAATTTTCAAACTGAAGCCACAGCTTACTAGTTAGAGTTAACTCTAAGTCAACTCACTTTTCCCTCTTTATATTGGCTGATTTTATGCGCCAAAGCCGCCAGATGCTTTTGCTGTTGCTGAATATGAATTTTTAAGCTTTCTTGGTGTTGTTCTAACAACATTTGACGCTCTAATGCGGTATTTGAGCCCAATTCTCGGAGCGTTGCATACTCAATGATGTTCGCTAAAGGCATTCCAGTTTCCTTCAGGCGATTCACAAAACTAACCCACTCTATATTTCTGCTGGTATATGCTCTGTGGCCACTAGTGTTTCTGTGCACGTTTTTAAGTAAGCCTATTTTTTCATAGTAACGCAGCGTATGAGGTGATAGACCAACTATATTTGAAAACTCTTTCATATTCATTGCATTACCTCTTATACATAACTATTTTTTGACTCTGTTTTAGCGGATTGATGACATTACGCAATAAGGCACCAGAAACAAACCGCACTATAGAGGCTTACCTTCATATCCGTGACGATGGGAATTTTTTTATTCACAATTCAATCGATTACATTCCATATTAGACAGCAGCAACATGGAACGCAGCGAGTTTTGTATAGGCTAGCTATCCGATAGTTCTTTAAAGCGTGAATTTAACCGCTAGGTTACTGCTCTAACCCAGTACTAAACTCAAATTATACCGAATGATTGGTCAATGACTTTTGCTTAGCCAACGTCTAATCATTGCCATTATTTACATTTTTTTCTTTATACCGCTTGGTTCGGTGGCTCGTTATATCAGAGCAGAACCAACGGAATGATAACGAGTTTTACCGTTAAGTACCGATAAAAAAACAGATGAACATTAATAATAACAGTCTGATAAACCGGCTAGCTGCATATATGCCGTAGATACCATATACTGTTAATATATATTCAAATTATCAATATCGAGCGAACAATGGAAGTCGAGCTACTTGAAATTCGAAATTTCATCCGCCAATACCCACCTTTTGATCAACTGCCAGAAAAAGCATTAATCGAAGTTTCAAGAAGTGTCGAGATCTCATACTACCGAGCTGACAGTATGATCATTGAGTTTGGTAACAAGATCCACGATCTCTATATGATCCGCAGCGGTGTAGTAGAGATATATCGCCGTACCGGTGAGCTTTATAACCGTCTTGATCAAGGTGGTTTATTCGGCCAAATGGGGCTGTTGACCAATAATAAGGTGCGTTTCCCAGCCAAATCGCTTAAAGACACCCTTTTGTACTGTATTCCAGATGACATCTTTGCTGATTTTTGTGAACGCTTCGACACCTTTGCCGACTTTGTTGAAGTTGAAGGCAGTATTCGATTACAGCAAGCCGTTGAAGATAATAGTGATGATGCTAATTCACTGACGACCTCAAAGGTAAAAACCCTACTCAGTGGCGAGCCAGTGATGCTGCCGACCACGACCACGATTCAAAATGTGGCTAAAATTATGGCTGCTGAGAATGTCTCTGCGGCAATCATCAATGATCCTAACCTTGCGGATGAAGGCGGTAATAGCTTTGTTGGCATTATTACCGAGCGCGATCTGTGCGCTAAAGTGATCGCGCAAGGGCTAAATGTTGATACCCAAGTGGTCGAGGTGATGTCTACAGAACTCATCTCTTTGGACCACAACGCCTATATTTTTGAAGCGATGCTATTAATGCTTCGTTATAACGTTCATCACCTCCCAATTTTAAAAAACAAACAACCGATTGGCTTAATAGAAGTTACTGACATTATTCGTTATGAGTCTCAAAATAGCTTGTTAATTGTTAGCAGCATATTTCAACAGAACAGTATTGAAGACCTTATTATTCTGTCTAGTCAACTCAAAGATTGTTTTGTGCGCATGATTAACGAAGATGCAAACTCACACATGGTGGGTCGAGCCATGTCGGAAATTGGCAGAAGTTTTAAACAGCGTTTTCTTGAATTGGCGGAAGAGAAGTTGGGGGCACCACCTGTGCCTTACTGCTTCCTAGCATTAGGCTCTATGGCGCGCGATGAACAACTTATCGTGACCGACCAAGACAATGCAATTATTCTTGATAACGAGTATCAAGAGTCGCTACATGGGGACTACTTTAAGGCGCTTGCCACTTATGTTTGTGATGGTTTGGCCGCATGCGGTTACACCTATTGCACTGGTGACATCATGGCGACTAATCCTGAGTATCGAAAAACCCAGTCTCAATGGGAAGAGTGTTTTGCTGATTGGATAGAGAATCCAAACCCGCAAGCGCTGCTTAATAGCTCCATATTTTTCGATCTTTACGGCGTCTATGGCAGACAAAAATGGGCTGAACAGCTGAATGCCTTTATCCTTAGAAAAGCGAAGAAAAACAACCGATTCTTAGCCTGCCTTGCTAGAAACGCATTAAACCGTACACCTCCACTTGGCTTTTTTAAAGATTTTGTGATGGAAAAAGATGGTCGTCATAACAACACTATTAATTTGAAGCGACGCGGTACAGCACCTTTAGCCGACTTGATCCGTGTGCACGCCCTTGCTATTGGTTCTCAATCGCAAAATTCATTTGATCGATTAGAAGACATCATTGAGGCAGGAATTTTACCGCCATCAAAGGGCAAAGATCTGCAACATGCGATGGAGTTCATCTCTTTGGTTCGTATTCGTCATCAAGCATTAGACATTGAGTCAGATCAAGAGCCGGATAACAATATCGAGCCTGAAAACATGTCCGATTTTGAAAGGCGTAATCTAAAAGATGCCTTTTTGGTGTTAAGCAGTGCACAAAACTTTTTAAAGTTCCGCTATACCGCTAACAGTATGCAGGGTAAATAATGCGTAATTTTACCAATCAAGAAGTATTAAACTGGGAAGCGTTTTTGCACATTAAAGCGCTTGAGAGTAAAGATAGCCGCCTGACTAACTTTTATAATGCCAGTACTTACCATGGTGAAACCGAACTCAAGGATATAGACTTTGTTGCCTTAGATTTTGAAACAACCGGTCTGGATGCTGATCAAAATAGCATTATAAGCATTGGTTTGGTTCCTTTTACTCTGCAACGAATTGCTTGTAGACGGGCTAAACACTGGTTTATAACACCGGAAGATAAACTCAAGGAAGATTCAATTATCATCCATGGGATTACCCATTCTGATCTCAAGGGTGCGCCCGATCTGTTGCGGATTTTAGAGCAGTTATTGGACGAGCTAGAAGGGAAAATTGTGGTGGTGCATTACCGCAGAATTGAACGTGACTTTTTTGATGCTGCACTTAGAAGCTTGATCAATGAAGGTATTGTTTTCCCTGTCGTTGATACCATGCAGATTGAAGCTGATATCCAACAGGCTCGTCCGAAAAAGTTTATTGACTGGTTTAAAAATACTCGCCCAGAATCGATTCGCCTTGCCAATAGTCGTACCCGTTATAATCTGCCCACTTATCCGCCACACGATGCCTTGACCGATGCTATTGCTACCGCAGAGCTACTACAAGCGCAAATCCACCACCATTTTAGCCCAGACACACCGATTAAGAAGCTATGGTTATGAAGCTTTAACTATAAAGCTGTGGCTATATAGTTAAACCCATAAAAAAACCGAGTAATGCTTTATTTCAAAATAAGTGCATCACTCGGTTTCTATTTTTATCGAACATTGCAACAGATTAACTAATACGTTTCTCTGTTCGTAGTCCCATTATCAAACTGACACACATCACCAATAGAATAATGGTGAACGGCAAGGCCGTTGAAATTGCACCCGCTTGCAAGGCTTCAATGGCTTCTGTGCCACCCACCCAAACTAGAGCAGCAGCAATCGCGCCTTCGATAAACGCCCAAAATACGCGCTGTGGGATGGGTGCGTCGACTTTACCACCTGATGTAATGCTATCAATTACCAGTGAACCAGAGTCTGATGAGGTCACAAAGAAAACCAGCACCAACACAACAGCAAGTAGAGACAAAATGTTACCCATTGGCAATGCGTCAAACATTTGGAACATTGCTAGTGGCACTTCTGTTAAGCCTTTTTCGCCTAACGTACCGACTTTATTAATGACTTGATCAATCGCAACACCGCCGAATACTGACATCCAAAGCGTTGTAACTAATGTAGGGACAAGTAACACAGCCGTCATGAACTCACGAATAGTACGTCCACGTGAAATACGCGCAATGAACATGCCCACAAAAGGAGACCATGAAATCCACCATGCCCAATAGAAAACTGTCCAGCCATGCATCCAAGCTTCGTCTTCACGGCCAATCGGGTTACTTAATGGAATGATGTTTTCAATGTATCCCATGACTGTTGTCGGAATGGTACCCATCGAAACAGCAAAAGTAACCAGAGTGACAAACAGGACTAAAGCAAGTGCCAACAGCATATTGACATTACTGATGACTTTAACGCCACCATCAATACCACGGACTACCGACCCAACGGCCAACAGAGTCACTACAAATATAATGCCGACTTGAAGCATTAAGCCGTTTTCAATGCCGAACACATGGTGAAAACCACTTGCGGCTTGTTGAGCACCAAGTCCAAGAGAAGTCGCTAGACCAAACAGAGTGGCAAGCACCGCTAGAATGTCTACAATATGTCCTGGCCAGCCCCAAGTGCGATCACCTAGGATTGGGTAAAAGACTGAGCGCATGGAAAGCGGTAGGCCTTTATTGTAGGCGAAAAATGCTAACGACAGTGACACAACACCGTAAATCGCCCATGGGTGAAGTCCCCAATGGAACATTGTTGCACCTAGCGCTAGCTTAGCCGCTTCGGGGGTATTTGGAGTCACATTAAGGGGGGTTTCAAACCATCCGGTAAAGTAAGCAACAGGTTCTGCTACGCCCCAAAACATTAGACCGATACCCATGCCTGCTGCAAACAACATTGCTATCCATGACATCATCGAATAGTCAGTTTTTGCTTCATCACCGCCGAGGCGAATTTTGCCATATGGCGAGACAATCATTGCCAAACAAAATATGACAAAAATATTGGCAGACCACATAAACAAACCATCAAAAGTACCAATGATTTTCCATTTTATGCCATCTAATACGGATTTTGATGTTTCAGGATCGACCACTAAAATGGCGATTAAGAAGAGTCCAATTAAGGAAGCGCTGATCC
>NZ_PJBM01000188.1:0-10530 GCF_002836075.1 Shewanella sp. GutDb-MelDb
AATACTGCTCTTCTAAGATTAATTAGACTCACTTTGGGTTCTAAATATGATGAATAAGCTAACGCCTATAGCTTTAAGAGCGCTCTAACCTTTCAACAGAGACATAAAGCCAGTTTTCCTCTGATATAAAAAAGGGCCGCACTTTAAATGCGGCCCTTGTCTATTACGGTTGATTTTTACGCTAACAGTAAAAAACCGACAAACGTAAAGGCGGCCACGATTAACGCATAAGGAAGTTGCGTGACTGCATGGCTCACTAGATTACACCCCGACCCCTGAGCGGCCAATACAGTTGAGTCAGAGTAAAAACAAGCCTGACTGCCAAAAGAAGATGCTGATAACAAAGCGCCAATAACCAGTGAAATATTGGCATCGACCGACTGTGCTAACGGCATAACAATTGGAATCGAGACTGCAAATATCCCCCAGCTAGATCCTGTTGCAAACGCTAGCACTGACATTGTTATAAACACCACTGCGGGCAGTAACTCTGGGGTCATATACGGACTCAAGCTGCCAATAACAAACTGAGGCAACATCAACTTGTCGCAAACATCTTTAAAGATAAACGCCGCTATAACAGTACCGATAGCGGGAAGCATGTTCTTAAAGCCATCAATCATCTGTTCCATCATATCTGACAGTGGCATCAATTTTTGTATGCCGTAATAAGGCAAGGTGATCGCTAACGTCGCAATCAGCCCTTTAAGTACATCGATATCAAAATAAACGGTAAAGCCAACCAACAACAAAATTGGCACAAAGAAGTTATGCAGTTTTCCGCCGTCATCGGCATGTTTAAATTCATCTTCAATCGCTTTAAGCGCATATTCATCAGAGGTTTGCACCGCATCTAAATCCATTTGCTTAATGGCGGGTTTACCTTGCATCGCGGCAAGCTGCGCTTTTTTCATCGGCCCAAATACCGGCACGATCCCTAAAATAACCAGCAGGACCATTAGAACGGCTAACCATGCATAAAGCATGTACGGAATAGCCTGCATATAAACCGCAATTCCCTGGCCTTCGCTAGCAATGCCGTTATCGACCAACAAGCCGCCAAAAAATACCGCCCAAGTGGACAGTGGCACCAACACACAAATAGGTGCAGCGGTTGAATCAACCACATAAGCCAGCATTTCACGCGATACTTTAAATTTATCAGTCACCCGCTTCATGGTTGAACCCACAGTGAGCGCATTAAGGTAATCATCAATAAAGATGACCACGCCTAAAATGAAGGTCATTAAAAGTGATGACTTCTGCCCTGTAGCCAATTTTAAAGCGTGACGACCAAATGCCATTGAACCGCCAGTTTTCACCAGTAGCGCAATTAAAGCACCGAAGCCACCGCACACTAAAATAAGCCAACCAATGGTTTCATCGGCCATAACAGATAACGAAGTATCAGCGAAATTGGTTAGCATATTAGCGCTGTCATACATCGCTAAACCCACTAATGCGCCAATAATCAAAGAAAGGATTGGGCGGCGTAGCACAATGGCTAACACCAATACCACCACAGGTGGGACAAGACTTAAGGCTGTCGGCTCAGACATGCGCTAAGGTCCTTATATAAAGTGCCAAAATGGCAAGGTTATTCACCAAACTCATACCGTTAATTGTTGAGTTCAATTGCTGCTTTATCCTTGAGAAGCCCGCCTTTTACCGGTCTTTAATGGAACCCTTAGAAAAACATCGCGCCGAAAATAATCCTCAATGGCTTTTGAGTCAATAAAAATTATTATTCGGTGGGCGTTTTTATTGCAAATTCATATGTAAATCAGCTAAAAATCTCAAAAGAGAGAATTAAATACTCGTTTTACGACTCATCCCTAGTCACTTTCATCAGCCTTAGAGATAAACAGACGACTAACGTCGTTGCTCCATAGCTGAATAATTTTACGGCTTTTGGCTTTATTCCAAAAACATTTACCAAACAAAATGATCCCTGCACCTTCAAAGTCGCGGCGCTCCTCTAAACCAAAGCGAGAGATCAGTGAATTGGCAAACATATCAATGGGGATCCCCACATCTTTAGTCTCAGCGGGATTCAACCACAAACGCTCTTTATCGGTATGAGAGATGGTGCCCCAATACAAACGCGGTGCACCGTTTTCAGTCGGCTCGGCATCGGCGAAATTTACAAATAGGTTTTTAGCACGCCAGCGATATTTATCATCGGTATATACCCAAAGATCCGATGTTGCCAGATCACTGCCGCGCAATAAGCTATGCAATACCTTTTCCAGTCCTTGAGTAGCAACCCGCTTTTTAGCGCTGGTTTCATCTTCTGTTTTAACGGCTGTAGGCCCAGTGAGCTCAGGTTTTAATAGCTCAGCTGTTGATAAGTCTGCCGCCACTGGCATTGGGGTTATGGCTGTAGGGTTGTTAGATTGGGTTTCATTTTCGATAAGCACTTTGGTGACCGTTGACGGTGTTTTGGCTTTAGTCATTTTTGGCGCACGGCTAAAATCGATAATCAGCGCATCGCTATCAACCACCAACTGATTAACTTCAATCGCGTGTTGCTCTTCACGCTCTTTGGCGGCAGAAGGTTTAAACTCAGCGCAATCAGCTTGATGATAACGCGAGCCAAAGCATGCGGCTTTACCATCTTTTGACGCTTTACGGTAATAGGCTTTACCTGCACACGCTGGGCACAAAAGTGCTTGGCGATATTTTTCAATATCAGCATCAGATAACTTTTGAAACTTAAATACCGAATAGGTTATCGGCTTGGTTTCGTCATATAGGCAAACAGCATCAAGCATGATTTTTCCTTTAAGCCTTTGAAAAGACTGTTACCATCATAAGCATTTGCTCTATTTTAACAATCAAATTATCACTAATGATTCACAGCCATTGAGCTTTCATGTTTATTTTGGTCATAGCTTCGTGACCATGCAGCAAGACAAAGACGATGCAGCGACAACACCGTGAAAATGGCAAGTACACCCCCTTATATTAGCAGAGCATTATCAGTCAAATCAGCATGGTCTTCTGGTGCTTATTAGCCCCTTTCCTTGAAGTCCAAAGTGGCTACAACCAACATTGCAGCCGTTATTTTAACAAACATAAAGCCTTTTACTTTGGTATTTACCCTGACACTCATTTCGGTAAAGCTCGAAATATAAATTGACTAAATTTAAAATACGTTTATTATCAGCCCATCCTAATTATTTCGGTAATTCCGGAAATAACAAACAAACATTTGTAAGGTCAATATTATGAGTCCTGAAATCATCACAATGGCAAAAGAAACAGCGAATATGTTCCTGTTTTTAGCCGCTGAATTAACGGTGCTATTTCTTGCTATTAGCTACATTGTCGGTATTTTGCAGGAGTATATCCCGCCCGAAAAAATACAATCGATTTTAAGCTCTAAAAAAGGTAAAGGCTACATCATCGCCGCTCTACTTGGCGCCATTACACCATTCTGTTCATGCTCAACTATCCCCTTTTTAAAAGGGTTGCTCAGAGCAAAAGCGGGTTTTGGCCCAATGATGGTTTTCTTGTTCTCTAGTCCATTATTGAACCCGATCATTATTGGCCTATTTGTGATGACCTTTGGCATTAAAGTCGCGGTATTCTATTTCTTAGTCGCTATGGTTGTGTCTGTTACCGCTGGCTATGTTTTAGAAAAACTTGGATTCGAGCGTTATGTGAAACCTGAAGCTTATGAAGCGGCAACGCCTTCTAGTTGCGGGACTAGTTGCGGAACTACGGACAAAAAACCAGTAACAGTGGCCGTAAAAACAATCTCTAGCGGCTGCGTACCTAAGCAAGAAGTGCAAGCGGTAATGCAGGGCAGTTGCAACGCAGAACCTGCACTGGCAACGGCTGGTACTTGTAGCCCTGCACCGCAAAGTGGTTGTGGAACACGTTCTAATGCAGCAAGTTCATCTGCTGTCAGTGACACCGTTAAACAAGACAACCGCTGGATACGTGTATGGCGCTCAACGTGGAAAGACTTTAAACAAGTTTTACCTTACCTAATGATAGGTATTTCACTTGGCTCATTAATCTATGGTTTTATGCCTACAGAACTGATTGCTAAATACGCAGGAGAAGGTATGTGGTATGCCATTCCTATTGCGGCGATAATCGGTATCCCTTTGTATATACGTGCAGAAGCAGTGATCCCTTTAAGCTCAGCATTAGTTGCCAAAGGTATGGCGCTGGGTTCGGTTATGGCATTGATTATCGGTAGTGCCGGTGCCAGCTTAACTGAAGTAATCTTGCTCAAGTCTATTTTTAAGAACCAGATGATAGCGGCATTTTTAGCAGTGATCCTCGGTATGGCGATAGGTGCAGGCTATCTTTACAGTTTCATTTTTGCCTAAGCTGACCCCTCTGTAATGGCTAAAGCAAAAAAGCATTAGCGCGTACAATTAATAAGCGTATAATTGCACTGTAGTTAAGACTCTATTAAACTAAGAAGGCTTAACTACAGTGCTCTACATTATTAGCGAGCACTCACCAACTGTAAGTTTGAAAATAAGTATATTAGCTAGAGGAGTCACATGATGGCAAAACATCGTCAGCAACAACCGCAGATTGAGCATGAAAGTGGTCGCGGCGTCATTAAAGATAACGCGCTAAAGGCAATCGTCACCAGTACCTTGTTTAGAACACGGACTGAGAAGCCTAGAAAGGGCAAAGGGTCTTACAACCGCAAACAACAAAAGGGGCAAAAGCTGAAGGGCTTAGCCCCTTTTGACTATCTGGCACTGAGCCTTTTTTATAGAATAGCTCGCTAGCTTCCCCTTCCCCAAAACCTAACTAACATCTGTCCCTAAACTCTCGCATAATGACCGTTCACTTTGCCCTGTAAAAACCTGCCATTGATTAAATTAGCGATTGTTGAATTTATCGGTTGACGACAGCTTGCAACAACTAGATTATTGAGCTTTCGAGACACTATATTCAGCTTGGTTAAATGACGCTTCTATTCACCTCTATTTATACGCAAATTAATTGTCTGACACTGCGACTCCTCGCCAGTGTGATGTGGCATTCTAGCTGCGCGGTAAATTGGGAATATAATAAATAGTTAGCCATTAATTCTCGATTCCACACCGCAAAGAGTCTGCAGCGCGGTGATGGATATTCCCCTCTTTACTCGCCCTTCTCTCCTGCGGTTCGATATTAATCTGTATCATTAGTGCGAGTCATGATTGATGACCCTACTATAAGCGCAAGGAGTGTTGAAATGTCAACAACAGCATTACCCAAGATGGTTCCAGCGGCATTTTTGTCGGTGGTATTAATTTGGTCGACAACGCCGCTAGGCATCGTCTG
This sequence comes from Shewanella sp. GutDb-MelDb, assembly GCF_002836075.1. Lineage (NCBI taxonomy): Bacteria > Pseudomonadati > Pseudomonadota > Gammaproteobacteria > Alteromonadales > Shewanellaceae > Shewanella > Shewanella sp. GutDb-MelDb. The sequence continues at coordinate 5,305 of NZ_PJBM01000188.1, forward strand.
GAGCAGTGAATCAGTACATCCAACGATGGCGGTTTTACTGAGAATGCTAATTGCGCTGACTTTAGGTGCGCTGATCATACTAATTGCACGTATTCGACTGCCATGGAGTGCAACCGCGAGAAGGCTATATGCCGTTTCTTCGATCGGGATTGTTGGCGGGATGCTACTCAGCTATTTTGCCGCCCGATATATCCCCTCTGGCATCATGTCGCTGATCTTTGGTTTATCACCATTGATCTCAGGCTTATTAGCCCAGAAAATACTCAATGAACCCAAATTTGGTCCAATGCGATTAGTAGCGTTAGTCATGGCATTCATCGGACTTGGCATTGTATGTTCATCTAAGCTTTCACTTGAGAGTGATAGTTGGATTGGACTGCTATTGATCCTATCTGCGGTGAGTTTGTTTAGCTTGAGCGGAGTATTAATCAAAACGGTTAAGATAAATATCCACCCCATTGCCAGTACCGTGGGCGCACTTATTTATTCAACACCAATGTTTGCGTTAGCCTGGTTATTATTTGATGGTACATTGCCGATTGAGACTTGGCAGCCTCGTTCACTGTTAGCGATTACTTATTTGGGCGTTTTCGGTTCACTTATTGGTTTTATCAGCTATTTCTATATTTTGCAGTATCTCAATGCCAGCACGGTTGCGTTAGTCACGCTGATTACTCCGGTATTTGCCATGATGTTAGGCGCACAACTCAATGGTGAAGCCATTACCCAAGCCTTAGCGATAGGTGCTTGTTTTGTATTAACCGGTTTAGCCTTGTATCAGTTTGGCGATCCTTTGCTGAATAAGCTGTCTAAAAAGAGAGCCTGTCGCAAACGTTAACTGCAATTTAAGATAAACGGCGGATCATACACGCAGTTTATCGATAGCGACCACTATTGATACGTTTGCCCTTGATGCTTTAACCAGCCAGCAACATGCCGACCTTTAGGATCATGATGGGTCCAGTGCACCACACCCCCACGATCATTATATTCATATTCGCCCTTAAACAAGACGCGATCTCCGACCTTCAAGCTATCGATCTTCGCTGCCAAATCTATATTATGCGCAATCAGTAGAGTTTGGCCGCTTGAAAGCGTAATAATAAACCTCTGGTGACGGCTGCCTTTATTGTCGTCCGGTAACAGTCGACTCACAACCCCAGTGCTCTGCACCTGTATGCCACTTTGCTGTTGAGAAAAGGCCTGGCTTATCTGCTGCTCATCCGCAGCAACGGCACTCGATATATACGCGGAAGAGCTATAAGCACCAGAATTATTAGGCGTAGACACTCGGTTATAGACAAAACTAGCAATCGCCAATACCACTAGCATTATCGCAATACGATATAACATGCCTTTTATCGATTTAGCAGGTTCAACTTGATTGTCGAGGGCTTTTTTATCGTTAGTTTTGATCGGTTCAGTACCATCTTCAAAGGTTTCTGGATTGCTTTCGACGCCTTCAATCCTTGCCGAAAATGCGCGTTGTTTAGCATCGGCTTGGGTCTCTATTTGAAAATACAAAATATCACCAACCAATGGTCGCCTAGCCATATGTTGTAGTGCTGACATATGAATAAACACATCACAGCCCTCTTCTGCATTCTCTACCCGGATAAAACCATAGCCTTTGCTGTCATTCCAGCGAACTAATTGTCCCTTATTTATCACTGCAATCCCTCGTTTAAAAACGTTGTTGTATTGATTTTGGCCACAAGGCTTTATAAGCACTGAGTTGCTCAAACAGTGCATGAAAAATATCTAATGCCGCTAAGGCATCGCCTGCTGCGTAATTAATCTGCTCTGCTGATAGTGATTTATCAAGTGGAATAGCCCAGTTAGATAACGTCACCCGCTTACTCTTAGGTAATTTAAGCGCCAGTACCGTCGCAGCTATTTGCACGGTGCCCATCTGTTTTGCTGCGCCAAGTTGATTCATCAACCAATTGAGATCGAGTATAGGATTGAGCGCAATACCAAAGTCACGCTTCACCGCATTAACGTCACTGCGAAGGCCGATACCAATCTTAACGATATTCGAATCCTCGCCTAACACCTCAGTAAGTGCCGTTTTAAAAGGCAAAATATTGCTGCCAACCATTCTAAACAGATAACAATGGCTGCTCGTCGCAATTTGAATCAAGGAAATAGGATTGGTATTACGACGACCTTTTTCAAAAGTAGCCGCCGTTTCAGTATCAAAACCAACCCATTGCTGCGCCTTAATATCGTCAATAACAGCCGCTAAAGCCTCAACGGTCACGATGACGATTTGACGCGATTTGCCGTTTAAATTATCTGTTACCTTTTGAGTTTTATCGATACGGTAATCGCTCAAACGGGCGATATCCCTATCACTCATACGGCAGATTAAATTCGTACGCAGCAGCAGCCAATCAAGTTTTTGCTGATTTTTTTCGTTAGTGATAGAACTCAAGAATGCTTGTTCAGCACTTTCCATTGCCGCGAAGTAAGCATCTGCTTCCGCACCAAGTGCTTGCCTAAGCAACACCGACTTGTCTGCTGCCAATCCAAATTTATATAAGCTCATACTGTGTTTCTCAACGGTTTTAATCGCTATTAAGCAATGACTTCTCGCATCGAATCATAACTCGAAATCACACCTTATTGCGTACTAAAATCCAACTGATGAGTACCGAATCTGTCTAATACAACAAGAATAAGGTGCCGACAGACATGAAAGCTGACTTTATCTTAATCGAGCGTGATAGGTTCAACGACGATGCTAGCAGATATGGCCAACACAAGTTCACCAAACTTGGGGGCGATGGCAAAGCAGTCTTTAATATAGAAGATATTCAAGGGTAACTCGCCATTAACTAACCAATAAGGCGAGCATTATCGCTCGCCTTATTTAACCCAGTTATTTTAGGGGCTGTTCATCAATCCGCTTACGTTGGCGGAATATCACCAAAACGACCATGTTGATAATCATCAATAGCCTGACGGATCTCAGCTTGGGTATTCATGACAAAAGGTCCCATGTGCACGATATCCTCTTTGATGGGTGTCCCCACTAATAACAACACTCCAGCCCCTAAAGCCGTAGCCCTGAGCGTTAAAGCGGCTTTAGCATCGAGCAGTAATAATTGTTGCGCTTCATAGAGCTCTCCAGTGTCACTCGTTAGCTGCCCCGCATAGATATAAATCCCGACAAATGGGTGTTTATCCAGTCTCAGCTCTGCACTGCCATTGGGGTCGAGTATCAAGTCTGCTATTTCTGCTTTTCCAGCAAGCTCTTGAATGGGCGCTGTCACTGTTTTCCCTGCAAAGTCCCAATGACCAGCCAATGCTCTTAACTTAACGTCATGTGAATTGCTCACCTCTGGGATGGGCGTATTGCTGGTGTCTTGATAACGTGCTGGGCGCATCTTTTCGCTGGCAGGCATATTGAGCCAAATTTGAAAACCATGTAAGCCAGTATCAGCATCGGCTAAGGGCATCTCAGAATGGATCACGCCACTTCCGGTGCTCATCCATTGTACATCACCCGCCTGTATCGCTTTGACGTTACCGAGCTGATCTTTATGCTCCATACCGCCTTTGATAATATAGGAAAAGGTTTCGATACCACGATGTGGGTGTGGAGGAAAGCCGCCAATATAATCCGCTTTATCATCTGACTTTAGCTCATCAATCATCAGAAAAGGGTCAAAGTGACCGTGAGTAAAATCGGCGACGCGAGAGATATTAACACCGTCACCATCCATGGTACGCTGCGCTTGATGCTGACTAATAATGTTCATATGTTTCACCTAAATAGTTATCGACTATATAAGAGTAACAATCAGTGATTAGAATGAATAACGCGAAATATGGCGGTTTTCATTCTAATAATACGAAAGAAACGACCATTTTATGGGTGAGTCAATGCGTTGATACTAAAACGGATGGTCAACCATAACCCAACCGTTAGTCGCTTCATCGGAATGAGCGATATCAAAGCGGATCACAATACCGGCGGTTAATGCTCTTAACGACAAACCGTAATCAACTTTAAGATCAGACAGTAAAGTGCTGGCGGTATATTCTGGTGCCACTCTACCCGCTTCAACAAAACCAACCACTTGAAACCAATCTAATCTCAAAAACTTCAACCAATTAATGTCTTCTATCGGGTTATATTTCAAAGTATAGCGATATTCAGCACTGCTATAGATGGCCGCTTTGTCATGGAAGCGATTTTGATCGAAACCTCGCATACGATAAAATCCACCTAAAGTTGCACCTTCATTGTAGGGCGCGTTGTTGGTGACTTGTCGCCCGCCGAGTGCGTCATATTCAAGATCCCATGATGGCGAGTAGCCTGTCCAAAAGTTGAGTGCGAGTATTCGCTGACTGGCATAATCTGACTCTCCAAATGAAAAATACTTACTCATATCGAGGTTCATAAAGGTCCACTCATTATCAGAGTCTAACCATGCTGCATCGTGAGAAACTGAAAAGTACTGACTGCTACCACTTGATGGGTTAACCGAAAAATCAGTGTTGTCGTATAAGATCCCCAATTCTATGGCATGGATGGTGCCATCAAGCTCGCCATCGACAAATTCAAAACTTTGATAACGGTTAAACTGGCGTAACACCACCACGGTTGCGCCGCTCTCAAGCGGATCCCAGCTTTTGCCACCACTTGGCTCTGACACTAATAAGCCATTTTTAAGCTTGTATTCAACCATACCCTTATCTTTCGTCGCACCAATTGGTAATGCATACTCAAGCTTTATATCAAACCAGTTTGATGAACCATTGGCTTCTAAGAATTGTAGATTGGTTGAATCATTACTTCCTGGAAGTGGAGTACCCGCAGGAATTAACTCTTGCCTCCCTCCAGCATAAGCACGTTGATCAGGGTAATAACCAAGAAAACCGTAGGCACTTAAGAAAAAGCGTTCTGTTTTTGGCAGTTTAAAATTCCAAACGCCGAGCCCAATACCTTGGCTCACATCACCACCAAATACGGTGCCACCAATGGTCATCTGATCTTGGAAGTAGCCACTGAGCATGCCACCTAAACCAATGTTAAGGCCCATAGATTCAGAGTTGAAAAAATAAGGTAAAAGCAACTTTTCTTTAACATTGTCGGGCGTCTCAGCCCTGTCAATTGAGGTTTTAACATTAGCCGCTGGCGCTGCAAGTGTGCACATAGGTAACAACGCGAGTGCGAAGATACCGCTATTGAACGCGCTAATATTGGTTTTTAAA
>NZ_PJBM01000189.1:0-10326 GCF_002836075.1 Shewanella sp. GutDb-MelDb
CGTTGCTGAATTGCTGAATTGCTGAATTGCTGAATTGCTGAATTGCTGAATTGCTGAATTGCCGGAACGACGGAATGCAGGGGGCAGTAGTATCGGCATAAGCGTGTTGTGGCCGATATAGCCCAGGTGCGAATCGAACATTTTCAGGCGCCACTCTTTCTAAGTTCGGTCTCGAAAGAGAGTGAACAGCCCATTGCTAACGCAACGGGCTTTTTTACGCCTGCGATTTGGGTGTTTTTACGTTGTTGAATTGCCGGAACGACAGAATGCAGGGGGCAATAGCATCGGCATAATCGTGTTGTGGCCGATATAACCCAGGTGCGAGTCGAACATTTTCAGGCGCCACTCTTTCTAAGATTGGTCTCGAAAGAGAGTGAATAGCCCATTGCTAACGCAATGGGCTTTTTTACGTCTGCGATTTGGGTGTTTTTACGTTGCTGAATTGCCGGAACGACGGAATGCAGGGGCAATAGGATCGGCATAATCGTGTAGTGGCCGTCGCAGCTAAGTGCGAGCGGAACATTTCCAGGCGCCACTCTTTCTAAGATTGGTCTCGAAAGAGAGTGAACAGCCCGTTGTTAACGCAACGGGCTATTTTATAGGTAGTAGTATTGCTGAAGATGGAGTTTTAAACTTGTATAAAGTTAAGTAAAGCCGTGAGTGCTGTGTTTCTAGCTGTATCACGCTCCATAAAGATCTCATGCCGTGCATAGGGGATTTTGATTAACTTACAAAAGCCTGTACTTGCGCGTTTCTGAGCTGCATTAGACACAATGGTGTCTTCTTCTGCCTGAAGTATTAATAAGGGAATATTGATATTTTGAGCTGCTTTTATCGCACTCTCTCCAGCATCGATAGATTCTACTAACCAACGGTTTGTTGGTGAGCCTAACTGTAGTTTAGGTTGCTGTTGATAGAGATCTCTATAGTCGTCATAACGCAGTTTGCTATTGGTTAGGTCGTTCTTTTCAAATGGATCGGCATGATAATCTTTGCCGCCCAATACATAGTTTGGATTTTGGTTACTATGATTATCTAACAGCGATGCTAGTTTACGAATGAAGCGCTTCGGTAGCGGGAGTTTTATACCGTACATTGGGGCTGAAAATACAGCTGATTTAAACACACCTGGATGCTGAGCTAAATACAAAGTGCCTATGGCTCCCCCCATCGAATGACCGACAAGAAAATAGTCTCTCTCTTGAACTGGTTTAACGATGTTGTATATAAATTCGTCGAAATCGTCGACATAACGCTGGAACTTGTCGATATGTCCTTGATGGAGGTTTACGGTCGTTCTGCTGGAAAGTCCTTGGCCACGATGATCAATAGCAAACAAGTCGTAGCCTTGGCGGTAAAGATCGAACATGAGCTCTTTATACTTTAAGTAGGATTCGACTCGTCCACTACTTAGTACTATGGTGCCTTTGCTATTTTGTTGAATAACCGATGCATAAGCGAGTGATATACCATCTTTGGTTTTAAAACTTGCTTGTGTTACCTGCTGCCAAAATGCAGCTTGCTCGGGGCTGCTTAGATGATGCTCAGATGAAAAGGTACAGACAGAGCTTAGTGATATGGCAGGTTCAGCAGCATTTGGCATGGTTGTATTCTATTGGATAAAGATATTTGCAGTGTAACAAACTCCCTTTGCTATAAGGGGGTCTAGTGGATAATAAAATGGTCGCATATAGCGACCATTTTATTGGACCCGGTTAGAGCGCGGCTTGTTGTTGCTCTATAAAGTCGTTAATTTGCTGCTCAAGAATCGACATAGGAACAGAACCATTGGCTAACACAGCATCGTGAAATGCCCTGATATCGAAGTTTTCGCCTAGTTCTTGCTCCGCTTGGGCGCGTAAACGCTTAATGGTTAACTCCCCTATTTTGTAAGATAGAGCTTGGCCAGGCCACGAGATGTAGCGGTCGATCTCTGTAGTCACGTTATGGAGTGATAAGGCGGTGTTACTTGCCATAAAGTCGATTGCTTGCTGACGACTCCACCCTTTTGCGTGCATACCCGTATCGACGACAAGTCTTGCTGCTCGCCACATTTCATAGGTAAGTCGACCAAAATTACTGTAAGGATCTTGATAGAATCCAGCTTCAAGCCCTAGATACTCAGAGTAGAGACCCCAACCTTCACCAAATGCTGAGATATAACCATAACGGCGAAAACTGGGTAGTTCTGTTAGCTCTCGATTTAATGATATCTGTAGGTGATGCCCCGGTACTGCTTCGTGTAATGTTAAAGCTTCCATTTCATACAGTGGTCGTTTATCGAGCGCATAGGTGTTGACCCAATAGTAGCCTGGTTCATCATCTCGGTTGGAGCCGGAGTATCTGCCCGTGGTGTATTTAGGGGCTATTTCAGCTGGCACTGGGGCAATACCGTATGGCTGACGCGGTAGTTTACCGAAGTACTTGGGCAGCATAGCATCTGCCTTTTTTGCGATGTAGGCCGCTTCTTTTAGAAGTTCTTCTGCTGTTTTAGGGTAAAACTGCGGATCTGTTCTTAGAAAGTGGAGGAAATCAGCAAAGCTGCCTTCAAATCCAACCTCGTCAATGATTTGCTGCATTTCTGCTCGAATACGCTTAACTTCGCTTAAGCCTAGTTGGTGCACTTCATCTGATGTCATGTCCAGTGTGGTGTAGTAACGAACTCGGTTTTCGTAAAACTCTTTACCATTAGGCAGTTTTGAAGCCGCAATATCAGTACGTGCATTTGGAATATATTCATTAACCATGAAGTCATAAAAAGCTTGGTATTGAGGTAAAACAGTGTTCTCTACTAGTTCTAAACCTTGGTTGGTTAACGCTATCTTTTCAGCGTCACTGAAATACGCTGGGTATTCAGTGAAAGGCTTAAAATAGCCGCTTTCTTCCACTGGTACAATAAAGGCACTAATGCTGGTTTCGAATCCATTTAGGGTTACTTTGGCTGGTGTGATCCCAGATGCAAGTCCTTGCTTTAACCAGTAGGTTTGCTGTGAAAAGTAAGTCGGCAATGCTTTCAGCTGGCTAATATAATTTTGATAATCTTCTATTTTTGCAAAGCGACCATTGGCGATTGAGGCTATATATGCATGAAAGCCGCTCTCGGCTGACAAAGGGATGTAGTGGTCTTTATAGCGATATAGGTCAACGCTATTTTGCAATTGGTCTTGTAAAATTTTGGCGTTGATAACATCATCGGCACTCAACTCCGCTCTATTAAGTGCTTTTATTTCACTTAACAACGTAACACGACGTTGATTTAGTGAGCCTAGGGCTGTTGGCGATAGATCTTGCAGCTTTCCTGCTGCGGATAGATCGCCCAATGAATATGCCAAACTAGGACTTTCATCTAATGATATCTGCCATGCCTGGTCGATTGCTATTTGCAGTTGTGCATTTATCGATTGTTTTGCTGATGTTGCAACGGTTGTTGTTTGAGAGGTCGGAGCAATAGAGAGAGTTTGGCAGGCGCTGAGACTGATGACTAAAATGGAGGGGAGCAAGTATTTGTACATGTTATATCCGTTTTTGTTATGGATTTATTTTTATTCTGACTTTGATTATGCCGATCGCGGCGTAAAAGGTCACGCCGATAAGTTAAAGGGCTTTGTCGCAAACTGACTCTAAACCACAATAAACGATGAAAACAGACTCCTCTGATATAACTAGGAGGCTGAATGATACAAGTTTCCCTATGGACCTATGCCTTTAGCGATGTCTATCTGCATGAGTTAAGTGCACCGCCAGCAAGTACTATTCAGTTTCTTCCCAAGATTTTCATTCTGAATATTGATGTATCATTTCTTTTATTTTTGATGGTTATATTCGACAATGTTAATGAGATGTTTTTGTTCAACACATTAATTATAAAGCGTATTTATCGACAGCTAGACAATAGTAAAGCCATAGGTACTTAATGTTGATATACGTTTTATCTATCTGTGACAGGACCGTATTATCTCCCTTAAACCAAGGTGTCAAAATACGCTATGCGACAGAAAAAGCTCTGCGAATATGTCTACGTCGTGATTTTTCACCTTAACATGTGACGTCACTTAATCTCTGTTTTACATCTTAATTAAGCTAAAAACAATGACTTAGTCTTGTTCTTGGCTGTGGGTATCGCTTTCGTAGCTGTATTAGCCGTCGGTTACCATTACTGTGACAGTTACTCGCGGCATAGGTAGGTCTTTCATATTGTGGTTCAACTATTGCTCATTCGACTAATACCGACTAGGTTAGGAATCTGGATGTTGGTAGTTCTCAGTTATAAAAGGAATTGTAATGAATAGATCTAAGCTTGCCTTGTTAATAGCATTTTCTCTGATTTTACCTCACTCAACTATGGCTGCGACTCAGTCAAAACCTGCCTCAGAATTTACCAAAAAAGAAAATGCCGCAGTACTCAAAGCCCTTCCCTTCAGCGATAGGCAAGATTTTAAAAATGCACAGCGTGGCTTTATCGCCAAGCCAGATACTGTCACGATTAAAGATGCACAGGGCAATGTCGTCTGGGATCTAGAGCAATACAAAACCTATATTAGTATCGATAAAGATTCACCTGATACCGTTAACCCCAGTTTGTGGCGTAACTCGCAACTCGTGATCCAACATGGCCTCTTTGAAGTCACCGAGAACATTTATCAAATTCGTGGCTTTGATCTAACTAATATCACTTTTATTAAGGGTAAAACAGGCTGGATTGTCTTCGATCCACTGATCTCACCAGAGACCGCAAAAGCGGCTCTCGATTTCATCAATAAGCAACTAGGGGAACGTCCCGTTGTTGCTATCGTCTATAGCCATAGCCATATTGATCACTACGGCGGTGCAACGGGTATTGCGACTGCTGAAGAGGTCGCGTCCGGAAAAGTTCAAGTGATCTCCCCCGAGCACTTTACCGAACATGCGGTCTCCGAAAATGTAATTGCTGGTAATGCTATGGGGCGTCGTGCCGTCTATATGTACGGTGCCATGCTACCTCGTAATGCTAAAGGCGGCGTCAATGGCGGCTTAGGTATGACGGTTTCAACCGGTCTCGCTGGCTTATTATTACCTAGTCATGAGATCACTAAAACAGGTGAGAAACTCAATATTGATGGGGTAAACATGGAGTTTCAACTCACACCAGGTAGTGAGGCGCCCGCGGAAATGAATACCTGGTTCCCTGACATGAAAGCACTATGGATGGCGGAAAATACCACCAATACCATGCACAATATTTTGACCTTGCGTGGCGCTCAAGTGCGGGATGCATTGATTTGGTCAAGCTTTCTTGATGAAACCATAGATACGTGGGGTGACCAAGCAAAAGTGAAATTCCAGAGTCATCACTGGCCGCTATGGGATAGCGAAAACATTATTCCCTACTTTAAAAAACAACGTGATATCTACAAATTTACCCATGATCAATCTGTTCGTATGATGAACCAAGGTTATACGGGGGAAGAGATCTCCGAGATGATTACCCTACCTGCAGAGCTTGAACAGAACTGGGCGACTCGGGGCTATTACGGCACCTTGCGTCATAACAGTCGGGCTGTATATCAAAGATATATGGGGTGGTATAACGGTAATCCATCTAACCTCAACAACCTACCGCCCGAGATGGTCGCTAAAAAGTATATGGCGTTTATGGGAGGCGAAGCGGCAGTGATTAAGAAAGCTCAAGCGTCATTTGATAAAGGAGAATATCGCTGGGTCGCCGAAGTGATGAAGCATGCCGTATTTGCCAACGCTAAGAGCCAACCCGCGAAAGAGTTGTTAGCTGATGCTTTTGAGCAACTTGGCTATCAGGCTGAATCTGGTCCTTGGCGCTCAGTGTATCTACAGGGGGCTTATGAATTACGAAACGGTGTACCATTAGCAGGAGGTACTCAAACAGCAACACCAGATACCATACGTGCAATGACACCAGCAATGCTGTTTGATTTCTTAGCGGTAAGACTTGATTCGAGTAAAGCTGAAGGTAAATTACTTAATATTAATATTGATTTTACGGACCTCCAAAGTCAGTACACACTCACTTTAGAGAACGCTGTGCTGCACCATAGTCAGAACCAAGTTGAAAAACCCGATGTAGCCTTGGTGATGAGCATGAAAACCATGAATAGTATCCAGCTCAAAGAGCTCAGCTTCGATGAAGCAATTAAGAATGGTTCGGTGAACATCAGCGGTGACCAAAAGCAGTTTAAAGAGTTTCTCGGCATGTTAGATGACTTCAATTTTTGGTTTAACGTCGTGACGCCATAGCTGAAGGTTCACTAGAAAGGGAGTGCCTAGAGCTGAGATCCTAGGTGCTCTTTTTACTGAGCTGCTTGGATCATCAACTTATTCGGTTGAGCTCATTGGGGAACTCGATGAAACCGATTTTAAAGTAAAAGAGAAATGTCATTACGAGGGAATGGGCGCAAACACGCTAAAACGAAGGCGGACTTAGTGATGTAGAGTTTACTCGTTTGCAATGTAAAGGGTGTTGAGGTGGCATTTATCTCAGAGGATGAACACTTTACATTATACGCAGCTAATACATAATCGGTTTGTTCGAGACATAAAAAAACCGGCTAATGCCGGTTTTTTATGTGTGCATCTTAATTAGATAACACGCGAGAATTGTTGCTGTCTTGCTTTTTCACGGTAGTAAACATCAAAGCAGATACAGATATTACGGATCAACAAACGGCCTGTTGGGCTGATGGTGATCTTTCTGTCAGTAATGTCGACTAACTCATCATCAATGAATGTCTGTAGCAGTTTTAAGTCTTCTACAAAGTACTCTTCAAAGTTGATATTCAGCTTTTCTTCTATCAGGGCCATATCAAGCTCGAAGTGACAGATAAGCTGCTTAATAACGACGCGACGAATCTCGTCATCGCGGTTTAAGCCACAACCTTTCCAAAGTGCGTGACCATTAGCATCGATAGATTCGAAGTAAGGGCGAACATCTTTTTGGTTCTGAGCATAACAATCACCAATTTGGCTGATAGATGAGACACCTAAACCAAGTAGGTCACACTCTTCTTGAGTGGTATAACCTTGGAAGTTACGGTGCAAGCGGCCTTCATTTTGTAAAATTGAAAGCTCATCATCAGGTTTAGCAAAGTGATCCATACCGATATATTGGTAACCTGCACCGGTTAAGGTTTCGATTGTTTGATGCAGCATATCTAGCTTTTGCTGTGGAGACGCTAAGTCTTCATCTTTAATCTTACGTTGCGCTGCAAAACGTGATGGCAGGTGAGCATAGTTAAAGACAGACAAACGGTCCGGATCAAGATCGAGAACACGTTGCATTGTTTCAGCAAATGTCTCTGGAGTTTGATGTGGCAAGCCGTAGATAAGATCAATGTTTGTAGAAACAAAGCCAAGTTCTTTAGCGCGTGCCATCAGGTCAAAAATAAACTGCTCGTCTTGTTCGCGATTGACAGCAATTTGAACCTTTTTATTGAAATCCTGAACACCGATAGAGATGCGGTTAAAGCCCGCTTCTTTTAGCGTGTCGAGCATCGATAGCTCTATTTCACGTGGGTCAACTTCAATCGAGTATTCACCGACTTCAGCAACGTTAAAGTTTGCTTTAACAAGTGCTGACAGCGTTAGAATTTGCTCAGGAGTAAGGAATGTCGGCGTACCGCCACCCCAATGAATTTGTGTGACTAAATAGTTTTTAAATAACGGGGCGCGTTTAATTATCTCTTTCGCAAGATACTCAAGATACTGATCGGCTTTATGCTGATGACGAGTGATGACTTTATTGCAGCCACAGTAGTAACAAAGTTTGGCGCAAAAAGGGATATGGATATAAAGAGAAAGCTTATCACTCTTGCTGTTTTTAATGGAGGTCAGCAATTTATCTTCGGTAAACGAATCATCGAACTCAAGCGCCGTTGGATAAGAGGTATAACGTGGGCCGCTATAGTTGTACTTCTCGATCATTGACTGATCCCAGCTAATTTGGGTGGGCTGCTTCAAGGCGTATCCTCCGATGTATAGTAATTTAGCAACATGTGAAGTATGCATCGTTATTTGTGCAATAACTTTGATCCATGTTGTAAATTTGAAATGTGGGTAACAAAGAGCGATAGAATATCGCTGAATTTGGAGTTTATGTCTGCGCTGTTAAGTAGATTTTGTGCACAGACTCACCCTATATTAATAAAATCTTCTATAACTGAGATCTGGGTAGAGATCCAATATAGCCATAGTACAAGCTATAACCATAGTTGTAGCGGGTGATTAATGCAGTGCGGAGGCGTTAAATTGACTAAGTAGTTTAGCTTCTTTTAAGATTTCACTCTCTAGCTCACCCTCTGATTGTATTCGAGCAAAATCCAGTTTCATCCGCTGTTTTTTGGACAGTGCAGTGCGACTTTCTTTAATTGGGTGCTCTTTGATGACTTCAAAATGCTTGAATGTTGCAGGATACTGTTCGCTGACTAACTCTGACATACCAACTAAGTTAAATAACTTAGCTATACGCATTACCCCTTCTGATAGCTCACAACGCTCCTCGATCATCGCTGCTGCTATGTAACGTACACTATCGAGTAACTCTTCTGACTTTGCTTTTGCCGTTGCAGCCTGTTCTTGTTGCTGCTTGATTTTAGCTTGATTCTGCTTACGTATACGCATCAGCAGGTAAGTTGCATAAGTCGTTAGTGCAACGATAATAAAAAAGCCAATAACGATAAGAACTGTTGTCATGCTAAATCCTGTTACAGTCGGGAAGTGAGAGTGTCAGATAAAAATATGGCATCAATTAAGATGCCATATAGGAGCTGTGTCTCTAAGGACTAGTCTTTCTGTTGGAAATCTTTAAGCAGATCTGCACCAGATTCAAACTTGTCGAAGAGGTCGTCATCGCTGACGGCTTTCTTCGGTTTAGTCTTAGGCTGAGGTAGCTCTTCTTCTTCGGTAATACCGAGTTTATCTAACAGAGTTTCAATTTGGGTTAATTGCTTATTTAACCACTTTTGATCATCTGGAGTTAGGTTTTTACCCTCCTCAAGCATATCCAATAGACCATTGAGTCTCGGATTCTCTTCTAGCTTTAATAGTTTTTCATCATCAGATAGTTTAGGCCCTTTTGGCTTGCTTTCTACCTTCTGCTCTTTAACGATATTAAGCTGAATAGGCTTTTTACTGCCGTGACGTGGATCGCTGTTTTTAGCGCTGCCACCGTTCGCTTGGCTTTCAATCATTGAAGCGTTATGACGACTTCCCGCTTTATTGCCGGCAATTTGTTTCTTACCTCCAAGAACACGATCATTTTTCTTAGTTCTTGGGGCTAATTTTGGAGCATTCTCGTTGCTCTTACGCGATTTCTTACTACGGGACATGATTTGCTTATCTCGTTAACTTAAATGACTCTGCTGCCGACAAAACTAATAATCTCTATCAACAATTGAAGTTTGGCCGCGTGTTATACCAGATCCTGATGGTTTTTGCACCAGAATGAGATCGTTTGCCGCAAATAATAGCTTAAAACCGGCATTATTAGCCAGATATTTGAAACTTTGTTGTTGATAGAAGCTAACGTGGGTGATGTTATTTTTGTGGTGCCATTTATCAAATCCGTCGAGATCGGTCAGTAATGGCGTATTAATCGCAATCCAGCCGCCAGGTTTGACTAACTCACACAGTAGTCTCCACTCTTTGTAGGGAAACCTGAAATGCTCAAAAACACGATAACAGCAGATGAAATCGTATTGCTGTTTTAGCTGTCTATTCCAAGGTGCTAGGCTAGGGTCATATTGATTAATTATATGGCCACGCTCTGTCACCCTTTGCAAGCTCTTGGGATCTAAGGTTCTGCCGAAATTAAGACCGAGTAATGATTGTCCGCTTGTTTCGCATTGAGACACTAAATCAAACAGGAATTGTGAGAGTAATTTGTGTTTGTTGTTAGCGAGGCGATACTTTTGTCGTTCGGCATTGGGTGGCAAATGCGAGTTGGCGTCAGCAAATACGAGTTCACATTGGTGACAACGATATAAACTGCGCTT
Organism: Shewanella sp. GutDb-MelDb; assembly: GCF_002836075.1. Taxonomy (NCBI): domain Bacteria; kingdom Pseudomonadati; phylum Pseudomonadota; class Gammaproteobacteria; order Alteromonadales; family Shewanellaceae; genus Shewanella; species Shewanella sp. GutDb-MelDb. The sequence continues at coordinate 10,002 of NZ_PJBM01000189.1, forward strand.
TTTATTTTCATAGAATAGTTGGCTATTGCTACTCAAGCACAACGGGCATCGACGCATAAAACGACTCCCTCTCAAATTAATGCATTAAAGATATTGAAACCGAAAGAGACTGATAAAAACGTGGTGCTACGCTAAATGGCGAACTAAGAGTATGAATTGATAGCAAGATATAAACCAATTTTTAAAGGGTCTTTAGCCAGTATATACCCGTTCTCCCTGAAGATGCAGGAATCAGTGGGAGTTTAATGAGGTTTAATCAAAGCATTGATTGCAAGTAATGGTCGCTCCCTTGATAAAATCAATAATGTTGAGTAACCCCCACTCT